>CALRLJ020000100.1:0-10095 GCA_943368635.1 Sediminibacterium ginsengisoli
GATCGAAGGCGTCGAGCTGACCGAGAAGTCGCTGCACAAAACGCTGGAGAAAAACGGCGTGCAGAAACTCGATCCGCTCGGTGAGAAGTTCGATCCGAACTTCCATCAGGCGATGTACGAAGTGCCGGATTCATCGGTGCCGTCGGGCACCGTCGTGCAGGTCGTGCAGGGCGGTTACACCATCGGTGAGCGCGTGTTGCGGCCGGCACTGGTCGCTGTCGCCAAGGGCGGCGCGAAAGCCGCGCCTGCTTCCGCTTAAAACGCGTTACGTCTAGCGCGGATCGATGCCGTCGCGGACCGCGCGAAAACGCGGAAACGCCTTCGGCCATTCCTCGCGGGTTGAGCTTGCGATAATCCGCAGCGATGTGCCGCCGCCGAACCGCAACCACTGCACGACCGTGACCGGGGTGTCGTTCTTGCCGGCGACAGCGTCGATCCGTGTCTCATATCCCGGCGTGCCGTCGATCCGCATCGGCTCGTTCGAGGTGATGCGCGCGTTGCGGATGCCGGGAATGGTTGCTGCGGTCTGCTGCGCGAAACGGCCGCGATCGTCTTGTTTTTCAGGGCCGGGGCCGGTCAGGCCGATCACCATGTAGGGCGCGCCGTCGAGTGTGGTGTCCTCGGTTCCGTCCGTCAGCAGGATCGAAGAGCGCGGCGCCAGCGTGCGAACCGTTTTGAAATCGCTGAGTTCGCCGATCTTGAACGGCATCATGCTGATCTGTTCGTCGGTCGGGACGTCGTTGCGCAGCTTCAGCGACGCGAACATCTTTCGCATCGCCTCGTCGGATATAGGCTTGGCGGCATCCTCGCGCGCCTGCGCGATAACGTAGCCGGTGAACTTTTCACCCGACACGATCAGCGAATACATCCGGATGGCGGTGGTGCCGTCCTTGCCGGCCTCGGATGTGATGAAAGCCTTGCCGGCAGCGGTCTCGAAGGCCTCGGGCTTGGGGCCGCTCGGCGGCGTCTTGCCTTCTTTCACGGCAGTCTCGACAGCCGCGAAGGCGGCGGGCGGAATCTCGGCGAGCCCGACCTTGGTTTTCTTGTCCTCGGATTCGAAGCCCAGAAAGTCCTTGGCGATAGCGAGGCCCTCGGCGGGCACCAGCCCGACGCGCGCGCCCGAAGGGAACACCGGGTCTGCTGCAAGAGCCGGCTGTGCGGAGACAAGGACGGCAGCCGTGAAAAGGGCAAAAGCGTGAACGATCGTTTTCATGAAACCTGACTGATGTCGTATTGAGGCCGTTCGATGGTCGGTCACGGCGTGGTGGACCGAGCCTTGCGAAGGTTTAACTGTTTCCGCGCCGGGCCAACAGATCAAGGCCCGAATCGTTGCAAATTGACGCATTGGCTGCCGTTCCCATCGGTGCGGGGCGGGTCTGTTTTTCGCCTGAAAATTCATTTTCCCGGTTGTTTACAAGGGCCGGTCCTTGCAGGCCTATGCCCCCCTCCTATATGAGGCGGAGCGTCGCGACGTCGCGAAGTTTTGATATTGGGGGTTTGGATTGGTGCGCCGTCAGGGCCCAGCCAACCTGCCGCAAAAAGAAGGACTGAAGGACCATGGGAAAGGTCATTGGGATCGATCTCGGCACCACCAATTCGTGCGTGGCCGTGATGGATGGCAAAACACCTAAAGTCATCGAGAATGCCGAGGGCATGCGGACGACCCCGTCCATTGTCGCCCTCACTGACGACGGCGAACGCCTCGTCGGCCAGCCGGCCAAGCGCCAGGCTGTCACCAATCCGGAAAAGACCATCTTCGCCGTCAAGCGCCTTATCGGCCGCCGCTACGACGATCCGACGGTCGAAAAGGACAAGAAGCTTGTCCCCTACAAGATCGTAAAGGCCTCCAACGGCGACGCCTGGGTCGAAGCCGACGGCACGCCCTATTCGCCTTCGCAGGTCTCCGCTTTCATTCTGCAGAAGATGAAAGAGACCGCGGAAGCCCATCTCGGCCAGAAGGTCGATCAGGCGGTCATCACCGTTCCTGCCTATTTCAACGACGCCCAGCGTCAGGCCACCAAGGACGCCGGCAAGATCGCCGGCCTTGAAGTGCTGCGCATCATCAACGAGCCGACGGCGGCAGCGCTCGCCTACGGTCTCGACAAGACCAAGCAGGGCACCATCGCGGTGTACGATCTCGGCGGCGGCACGTTCGACGTGTCGATCCTCGAAATCGGCGATGGCGTGTTCGAAGTGAAGTCCACCAACGGCGATACGTTTTTGGGCGGCGAAGATTTCGACATGCGTCTGGTCAGCTACCTGGCCGACGAATTCCAGAAGGAGCAGGGCATCAACCTGCGCAACGACAAGCTTGCGTTGCAGCGCCTGAAGGAAGCCGCCGAAAAGGCCAAGATCGAACTGTCGTCGACGACCCAGACCGAAATCAATCTGCCGTTCATCACCGCGGATGCCTCCGGTCCGAAGCATCTGACCATGAAGCTGACCCGCGCCAAGTTCGAAGCGCTGGTCGACGATCTGGTGCAGAAGACGGTCGAGCCTTGCCGCAAGGCGCTGAAGGATGCCGGTCTGTCGGCTGCCGAGATCAACGAAGTTGTTCTGGTCGGCGGCATGTCGCGCATGCCGAAGGTTCAGGAAGTCGTGAAGCAGCTGTTCGGCAAGGAGCCGCACAAGGGCGTCAACCCGGACGAAGTCGTCGCCATCGGTGCTGCGATTCAGGCCGGCGTGTTGCAGGGCGACGTCAAGGACGTGCTGCTGCTCGACGTGACGCCGCTGTCGCTCGGCATCGAAACGCTGGGCGGTGTGTTCACGCGCATCATCGAGCGCAACACCACGATCCCGACCAAAAAGGGTCAGGTGTTCTCGACGGCTGAAGACAATCAGGGTGCTGTGACCATTCGCGTGTTCCAGGGTGAACGCGAGATGGCCGCCGACAACAAGATTCTCGGTCAGTTCGACCTGATGGGAATTCCGCCCGCACCGCGCGGCATGCCGCAGATCGAGGTCACTTTCGACATCGACGCCAACGGCATCGTCAACGTGTCGGCGAAGGACAAGGCGACGAATAAAGAGCAGCAGATTCGCATTCAGGCGTCCGGTGGATTGTCTGACAGCGACATCGAGAAGATGGTCAAGGACGCCGAAGCCAACGCGGCCGACGACAAGAAGCGCCGTGAGGCGGTCGACGCCAAGAACCATGCCGACGCACTGGTGCATTCCACCGAGAAGGCACTGGCCGAGCATGGCGACAAGGTCGGCGAGCCTGAGCGCAAGGCTATTGAAGATGCTCTGGCTGACTTGAAGGAAGCGCTGAAGGGCGACGACTCCGAGGCGATCAAGGCCAAGACCAATACGGTTGCCCAGGCTTCGATGAAGCTTGGCGAAGCCATGTACACGCAGCAGGCCGAAGCGGACGCCGCCAAGGATGCCGCGAAGGACGATGTTGTTGACGCCGAGTTTACCGAAGTCGACGACGATAAGACCAACAAGAAGTCCGCGTAACAGTCCACGATCGGCCTCCCCCAAAAGGGGAGGCTTTTCGCGGCGAACAAAATCACAGATCCAGACTCGCATGACCCAGATCAGCCATGTCTAAGGCCTGCTATTACGAGACGCTGGAAGTCGAACGCTCGATCGACGAAGCCGGACTGAAAACGGCCTTCCGCAAGCTCGCGATGAAATGGCACCCGGACAAGAATCCGGGCGACCCGTCCTGTGAGCACAAGTTCAAGGAAATCTCCGAGGCCTACGAGATCCTCAAGGACGGCAACAAGCGCGCCGCCTACGATCGCTATGGCCATGCGGCATTTGAGCAGGGCAATGGCGGCGGCCAGGGACCGGGATTCGGTGCCGGCTTTGCGTCTTCATTCTCCGATATTTTCGAAGACCTGTTCGGCATGGCCGGACAGCGCGGCGGCCGTGGCGGTCGCGAGCGCGGCGCGGACCTGCGCTACAATATGGAAATCACGCTGGAGGAAGCCTTCTCCGGCAAGACCGCACAGATCAACATTCCGGTCGCGGTGACCTGCGAGACATGCTCCGGCACCGGCGCCAAGGCGGGCACCAAGCCGAAGACCTGCTCGATGTGCGGCGGCGCGGGCCGTGTTCGCCAGGCGCAGGGTTTCTTCACGCTGGAGCGGACCTGCCCCGGCTGTCAGGGCCGTGGCCAGATGATCGAGACGCCGTGCAGCTCCTGTTCGGGGCAAGGCCGCGTTCAGAAGGAGCGCACGCTGTCGGTCAATATTCCGCCGGGTGTCGAGGACGGCACCCGCATTCGCCTTGCGGGCGAAGGCGAGGCGGGCGTGCAGGGCGGTCCTGCGGGCGACCTCTACATTTTCCTGTCGCTGGCGGCGCACAAGTTCTTCCAGCGCGACGGCGCCGATCTGCATTGCCGCGTTCCGGTGTCGATGGTGACGGCGGCCATGGGCGGCGAGTTCGAAGTGCCGACCATCGACAAGAGCAAGACCAAGGTGAAAGTGCCGTCCGGCACCCAGTCCAACCGCCGCTTCCGCGTCGCGGGCAAGGGGATGCCGGTGCTGCGCTCCCGGCAGATGGGCGACATGTACGTGCAGGTCGTGGTCGAAACCCCGCAAAACCTCACCAAGAAGCAGAAAGAGCTGCTGGCGGAGTTCGAAAAGCTGTCGTCCGGCGAAACCCAGCCCGAAGCGGCCGGTTTCTTCAAGATGGTCAAGGACTTCTTCGGAACCCGGGCCAATACGCCCTAGCCATGGCAGCCATCCTTGACGCTTTTTGCTTGCGTCTGTACCCCTTTGTGAAGGAAATTTGACGTCTCGCCCGTCCCTGGGCTCCGTTGGAAGTATCATGGCTCCCCAGTCCACTGTGCGTGCGTTGAAAAAGCCGCTTCGTCTCGATGACGAAGTTCGTTTTCTTCGCTCCTGGATTGAAAAGCCGCTGCGCATGGGCGCGGTGATGCCTTCCAGCAAGGTCTTGGCGCGCACGGTTGCGCGTTATGTCGATCCCCATTCCTCCGCACCCGTCATCGAGCTTGGACCCGGTACCGGCGCCATCACCGATGCGCTGATTGCGCACGGCGTCGCCGAGAAGCGCCTGGTGCTGGTGGAATTCGATCCGGGTTTTTGCGCGCTACTGCGCGAGCGCTATCCGCAGGCGACTGTGATTCAGGGCGACGCCTATAATCTCGATGTCACGCTGTCGGAACTGAAAGAGCCGTCCGCCGCGATGGTGTCCGGCCTGCCGTTGGTCACCAAGCCGATGATGATCCGCCTGAAGCTGATGCGCGATGCCTTCCTGAAAATGGAAGCCGGGGCTCCCTTTATCCAGTTCACCTATTCGGTGGCGCCGCCGATTCCGAAGTCTCTGCCCGGAATCCACACCCAGGCCTCCGAGCGGGTCTGGATGAACCTGCCGCCCGCACGGGTCTGGGTCTATCGCAAGGGCTGAATTGCCCCGGTTCTGCTTTGGACGGCAGCACAAAAAGCGGCTTTCCCTGCGCCGGAAAACGTTTTAGGTCTCACCCCAACCAGGTTGGACCATGGCCGCGCTGAAAATCCTCGTCATTCCCGGCTCGCTGCGCACAGGCTCATTCAATGCCCGGCTGGCCGCAGTAGCGGTCAAGGAACTGGCGCTGCTCGATGTCGATGTCACTCTGATCTCGCTGGCCGATTATCCGCTGCCGATCTACGACGGCGACCTTGAGGTCAAATCCGGCGTGCCCGCCAATGCCGTTAATCTGAAACGCATGATCGGCGCGCATCACGGCGTGTTCATCGTCAGTCCGGAATACAATTCATCGGTGCCGCCGCTGTTGAAGAACGCCATCGACTGGGTGACGCGGGTGCGCGACCGCAACGAAACCTTCGGCCAGGTGTTTCGCGAACGTGCCTTCGCCATCGGCGCTGCGTCCGACGGAAAATTTGGCGGACTGCGCGTGCTGATGGCGCTGCGCCAGATCCTGGCGCTCGGCTGCGGTGCCACGGTTGTTCCGAAACAGATGGCGCTGTCGTTCGCCGATCAGGCGTTCGACGAGATGGATCGTCTCAAGGATCCCGCCGACGCCGAGTTGCTGCGCGGAACCTTGCGCCAGTTGATCGATGCCGCCCAACAAATGATGTGAGGAGCCATGAAACCTGCCCATGTTGACTCTCGCGACCGGCTGATCGTCGCTCTCGATCTCTCCAGTGTTGAAGCCGCCGAGGCGATGATCGCGCGGCTCGGCGACAGCGTGACGTTCTACAAGATCGGATACCAGCTTGCTTACGCCGGCGGGCTGGCGCTGGTGCCGAAACTCGCAGAGCGCGGCAAGAAGGTTTTTGTCGATCTGAAATTGCACGACATCGGCAACACCGTTGCCAAGGGTGTCGAGAGCGTTGCGAAACTCGGCGCGACATTTCTCACCGTGCACGCCTATCCGCAGACCATGAAAGCGGCGGTCGAGGCGCGCGGCGCGTCGTTGAAGATTCTCGCGGTCACGGTGCTCACATCCTACGACGATGACGATCTGCATGCGGCAGGGTTCCGTTTCGGGGTGTCGGATCTGGTCGAGGCGCGCGCGCTGCAGGCGCAGGCGCTCGGCATCGACGGTCTGGTGTGTTCCGGCGAAGAAGCCGCCACCGTGCGCGGCATCGTCGGCGCGCAGATGGCGCTGGTGACGCCGGGCATTCGCCCGGCGGGCGCTGCGGTGGGCGACCAGAAGCGCATCATGACGCCGGGCCGCGCGATCGCTGCGGGCGCCGACTATCTCGTGGTCGGCCGGCCGGTGGTGGAAGCGGCCGATCCGAAAACGGCGGCAGAAGAGATCGTCGCCGAGATCGTCCGGGCGGGCGGCTAGTTCAAGCAACAAAGGGAGAAGAATAATGCCCAAGGGTTACTGGATCGCGCGCATCGATGTGAACGACCTCGACGCCTATAAAAGGGATTACGTCGCGCACAACGGCGCGGTGCTCAAAAAGTACGGCGCGAAGTTTCTGGTGCGTGGCGGCACCCACGAAGGCCATGAAGGCCCGGCCCGCTCGCGCAATGTCGTGCTTGAGTTCAAGGACTACGCGACCGCGCTCGCCTGCTACCATTCGCCGGAATACAAAGCGCTGATCGCGGCCCGCGCACCGCATTCCAGCGGCGAGATCGTGATTATCGAGGGCTATGACGGCGAGCAGCCATAGAAGTTATTTGCCCATTCCGTTTTCCGGCACGATCAGCGGCACGAAGCCGAACACGTTGGGGCTGTCGGGATCGACCAGCACCCGCACGGCGTGGACCAGCGTGTCGCCGTAGACCATCAGCTTGTTGACGCCGGGAATGGGCTTTCCCTTGCTGTTACGCAACGGTGCGATTGAAAAATAGTGTTCGTCGCCGTGGATCAGAAGTACCGGCTTGCCGAAGCTTTTCGCGCCAGCCTCGATGGCATCGAGCGTATTGGTAAAGCCGGACTGGCGCGGCATCGCCCCGTTCTGAAAGCGCGACTCGTCGAACTCCGCCTGCATGAACAGCACCACGGCCCTGGCATCGTCGGCTTTTGCCTTGGCGAAGCCCGCCTCGATCCATGCGAGGTTGGCCTTGTCGCGGGCGAAGAACTCTTTCACGCCCTCAAGATCCTGCGCCTCGAAGCCGTTGTTGGAGCCGGGCACATGGGCGGTGAGAAACATCACGCCGTTTTTGGCAAAGCGCGTGTTCTCCACATAGGTTGAAAATTCCGGCATCAGCATCGCCTGACTCTCGACATCGAGCGGCGTCTTGCCGAGCGACTTGGACGGGCTGGCGAAAAACATCTCGCGCAACTTTGCCAATCGCTCACGCGGATTAAAGCTGCCGGCGGCCTTGCGATGGCAGTCGATCCATTCGTTGTCGCCGATTGTGTAGACCAGCGCGCCCTCGAAGGTCTGGATCTGGTCGTAGGATTTTTTCAGAACCTCGTCGCTGCACGGCATCGCGCCGGATTTGATGTCGCCCATGTGCAGGGTGAAGGCAGGCTTGAGTGTATTCACCGCGGCGATCAGCCGGTCGAACTTGGTGTAATCGTCGGGCAGGTTGTAGGGCATGTCGCCGAGCGCCACGAACGAGAAGGCGTTGTCGCCGCCGATGCGCTCCGCCGCGGAAGCGGACATCGACGAGGTTGCGAGTGTGAGGATCGCGGCGGCGAGGGCGGGCAACAGGCGCATGGGCGGTGTCCTTTGGGATGTCCCTGAATAGGTCCGTCGCGTGACCCTTGCATGACTCCCGACTAGGCTGTCCAGCCGCGCGGGGCGCGGGCAGCGCGCTAGGAGCATGCGGGCTGCGGTTGCCGCCGTGCTCCCGCGCCGCTATACCGCGAGAGCGAGTTGTGAAACGGGGTTTGAGGGCTGAAAATGGCCGATATGCGCCTGATCGTTGCGGGAGCCGGTGGCAAGATGGGCCGGACCCTGATCCGCGCCATCCATGAAACCCCCGGCGTGGTGATGACCGGCGCGCTGGAAGCGCCGGGCTCCGAATTGCTGGGTCAGGATGCCGGCGTGCTCGCCGGGCTTCCCGCCAACGGCATCGAACTTTCCGGCGACCTCTGGACCCTGTCGAAGAACGCCGACGGCATTCTCGATTTCACCGTGCCGGCCGCGACCATCGCCAATGTCGCGATTGCCGCCCAGCGCGGCCTTGTGCATGTCATCGGCACCACCGGCCTGTCGGCATCGGACAACGCGGTCATCAAGAGCGTGACCTCGCAGGCTATCGTCGTGCAGTCCGGCAACATGAGCCTCGGCGTCAATCTGCTGGCGGCACTGGTGAAACAGGTGGCGAAGTCGCTCGATGAGGATTTCGACATCGAGGTTCTCGAAATGCACCACCGGCAGAAGATCGACGCGCCATCGGGCACCGCCTATCTGCTTGGGCAGGCGGCGGCGGACGGACGCGGCATCAATCTCGAACAGCGTTCGGTGCGTGCGCGCGATGGATATACCGGCGCGCGCAATCCGGGCGACATCGGCTTTGCGACATTGCGCGGCGGCACCGCCACCGGCGATCATACGGTGATCTTCGCCGGCCCCTATGAGCGTATCGAGCTTGCGCACAAGTCGGAGGATCGCATGATCTTCGCGCGTGGCGCGCTGAAGGCGGCAATGTGGGCGCAGGGCAAGAAGCCCGGACACTATTCGATGACCGACGTGCTCGGTCTCGCCAGCAACTAACACTTAAGAAGAGTTGGAACTGAACGAATGAGCGATCGTCTTCTTGTTCTCGTGCGTCACGGCCAGAGCGAATGGAATCTGAAAAATCTTTTCACCGGCTGGAAAGATCCCGGCCTGACCGAGCAGGGCATCAAGGAAGCCATCGGCGCCGGCCGCAAGCTCAAGGAGCAGGGGCTGACATTCGATGTCGCCTTCACCTCGGTGCTGACGCGCGCGCAGCACACGCTTGATCTTGCGTTGAAGGAAATGGGCCAGACCGGGATTCCGGTGACGCGTAATCTCGCGCTGAACGAGCGCGATTACGGCGATCTGTCCGGCCTCAACAAGGATGACGCCCGCGCCAAGTGGGGCGAAGAACAAGTGCTGATCTGGCGGCGGTCCTATGACGTGCCGCCTCCGGGCGGTGAAAGCCTCAAGGATACGCTGGCGCGCACGCTGCCCTATTACGTGCAGGAGATTCTGCCGTCGGTGCTGCGCGGACAACGCACGCTGGTGGCGGCGCACGGCAATTCCCTGCGTGCACTGATCATGGTGCTCGAAAAGCTGACGCCGGAGCAGATTTTGAAGCGCGAACTCGGCACCGGCGCGCCGGTGGTTTATCGGTTGAACGCCGACGCAACGGTGGCATCGGTGGTCGATCTGGCCTGACGGATCAGGCGACGAGTCCCGCCGCCTGTCCGCTTTCCCAGCCGAGCATCGCGCGCTTGCGCGTGATGCCCCAGTGATAGCCGGTGAGTTCACCGCTCTTGCCGATCACGCGATGGCACGGCACCACGAACGAAATCGGATTGCGGCCGACCGCAGCACCGACCGCGCGCGAGGCTTTCGGCCTTGCGATCTTGCAGGCGACATCCGAATAGGTGGTGGCGCGGCCCATTGGAATCTTCAAAAGCGTTTCCCACACCCGCACCTCGAAGTCGGTGCCGATCAGCACCACGCGCAACGGCTGGTCTTCGCGCCATTGCGCGGAATCGAAAATCCGTTTCGCCAGCGGCGCGGT
>CALRLJ020000101.1:0-10079 GCA_943368635.1 Sediminibacterium ginsengisoli
GCTTGAGCCATGATCGAATTTCCTGCCGAATCAACGCGGACATTGTCCGTCGCCGCTGCAGAACCATATAGTGCGGCGGTTCAATTGCTATCGCGTTTTACCCAGTGTCCTGAATCCGAAGTTCGCTTCACTGGACGCGGTTTGCCGGAGAAGCTTATGGCCCTGTTTACCAAGCGTCACGCACTCGTTCTTGCTCTCGGTGTCATCGGCCTGTCGTGTGCGCCGCTCTTCGCGCAGGATTCGCGGCATGGCTACTATGCACCGCCAGCGCTCGATGCGGTGCGTCCTGTTGCGGCAAAGAACGGCATCGTTGTCGCACAGGAGCGCATCGCCGCCGGCATCGGCCGCGACGTTCTGGCGCGCGGCGGCAACGCCGTGGACGCTGCGGTCGCCACCGGCTTCGCAATGGCCGTGACCTATCCCCGCGCCGGGAATCTCGGCGGCGGCGGCTTTATGATGATTCATCTGGCGAACAGCAACGAAGACATCGCCATCGATTACCGCGAAAGCGCCCCGGCCGCCGCGACGCGCGACATGTTTCTGGGCGACGACGGCAAACCCGACACCAGAAAATCGCGCGACCAGGCGCTCGGCATCGGCGTCCCCGGCACGGTCGCGGGGCTTGCCCTAGCGCTGGAGAAATACGGCTCCGGAAAATTCAAGCTCGCGGACCTGCTTAAGCCAGCGATTGCACTGGCGCGCGATGGCTTCGTCCTTGTCGATGACAACGCCGACACCCTGCCCGACTGGCACCGGCGGCTGTCGAAATGGCCGTCGAGCCAAAAGATTTTTTCGCGACCCGACGGCACATCGCTGCGGCAGGACGACCGGCTGGTTCAATCCGATCTCGCCGCGACGCTGGAGGCGCTCTCTGCGCAAGGTGTGAGTGGATTCTACGATGGGCCGGTCGCCGAGAAACTCGTCGCTGGCATTCGCGATGCCGGCGGCATTATCACGCGCGAGGATCTCAAAGCCTATCAGCCGATTGTCCGCGCGCCGGTGCGCGGCACCTATCGCGGCTTCGATATTGTTTCAATGCCGCTGCCGTCGTCAGGCGGCACGGTGCTGATCGAGACCCTGAATATCCTCGAAGGCTACAAGCTGCGCGAGATGGGTGCCGGTTCGGTCGATGCGCTTCACCTCACCATTGAGGCGATGAAGCGTTCCTATGCGGATCGCGCGCGCTATCTCGGCGATCCTGCTTTCGTCAATGCGCCGATGCAGCAACTGATCGCCAAGGATTACGCCGCCAAGCAACGCGCCTCGATCGACATAACAAAAGCCACGCCATGGACCGACGTGATGTCTGCCGTGCCGCCGCGCGAAGGCAGCAACACCACGCATTATTCGGTGGTCGACAAAGCTGGCAACGCGGTCAGCAACACCTATACGTTGAACTTCAGCTACGGCCTCGGTCTGGTCGCCGAGGGCACCGGCGTTTTGCTCAACAACGAGTTGGACGATTTCACCGCGGCTCCCGGCGCGTCGAATGCCTACGGTCTGGTCGGGTTCGAGGCCAATCTGCCCGGCCCCGGCAAACGGCCTTTGTCATCGATGACGCCGACCATCGTCCTGAAAGACGGAAAACCCGTTCTGGTCACAGGCTCGCCCGGCGGCAGCCGGATCATTTCGGCTGTGCTTCAGGTGCTGCTCAATACGATCGACTTCGACATGAACATCGCAGCGGCGGTGTCCGCACCGCGGCTGCATCATCAATGGCTGCCCGACGAGGTTCGCGTCGAGCACGGATTTCCCGAGGCGACGCTGGCCGCACTCCGTGCACGCGGCCACCGCGTGACCGAACCGCTCGGGCAGACCTCGGCCAATTCCGCCGCGGTGACGCCCGACGGCCTGCTCGGCGCGGCCGACCCGCGCACGCGCGGCGCTGACGCAGCGGGATACTGAAGTCATTCAGTGGTGCGTTCCCTTATTTGCCTGATGACAGGTAGAATGATCCGGCTACAATTCGCAGCATAAGTAAGAGCCTGAAATCCTGTGCGATGCGGCGAGCGCGGGATATCAAACAAGGCCGCGGATACGGGAGCATCCAAAATGAGCGTTCAGCCATCGGGGGCCATCGAAGCCGCGCCGATCGAAGACACCAGCCTTCTTGCATTCTATCGCGACATGAACGTGCCCGAACGGCGCACGTTCTGGGCCTGCGCGGCGGGCTGGACGCTCGATGGCATGGATTTCATGATCTATCCGCTGGTGATCGGCACCATCATCACGATGTGGAAGGTCGATCCCGGCACTGCAGGCCTTGCCGGCACGGTGACACTGCTCGCATCGGCCATCGGCGGCTGGCTCGCCGGCTATCTTTGCGACCGCATCGGCCGCGTCAAAACGCTGCAAATCACCATCATCTGGTTTTCGTTCTTCTCATTGGTCTGCGCCTTCGTACAGAACTTCGACCAGCTTCTGGTGGCCCGTGCGCTGCTCGGCCTCGGTTTCGGCGGTGAGTGGGCTGCCGGCGCGGTGCTGATGGGCGAAGTCATTCGTCCGCAATATCGCGGCCGCGCGGTGGGTTCGGTACAATCCGGCTGGGCGATCGGCTGGGGTCTGGCGGTGCTGTCGCAGGCCGTGATGTTCACTCTGCTCCCGCCGGAAGAAGCCTGGCGCTGGATGTTTGCGATCGGCGCGTTGCCGGCCATTCTGGTGTTCTTCCTCCGCCGTTATGTGGAAGAGCCGAAGATCGCCGTTGAAACGCTCGCGAAACAAAAGCTGTCTGGCGACAGGCCGGCACTTTGGGAGATCTTCTCCGGCCCCATCGCCAAGACCACCATCCTCGCCTCATTGGCGGCGACGGGATGTCAGGGCGGTTACTACGCCATCACATTCTGGGTGCCGCGTTTTCTCACCACCGAGCGCAAGCTGTCGATTGTCGGCTCGACCGGCTATCTCGCGACCCTCATCATCGGCTCGTTCATCGGCTATCTTGTCGGCGCATGGCTCGCCGACCGCATCGGGCGGCGCAATCTGTTCCTGACCTTCTCGATCGGCGCCATCGCGCTCATCCTGATCTACACGCAGGTGCCACTGACCAACGAAGTGCTGTGGTTGCTGGGTTTCCCGCTCGGCTTCTTCGCCTCGGGTTATTTCTCCGGTATGGGCGCATTCCTGACGGAGCTTTATCCGACGCGGTTGCGCGGGTCGGGACAGGGCTTCTGCTACAACTTCGGACGCGGCATCGGAGCGCTGTTTCCGTTCCTTGTCGGCTGGCTGTCGACATCGACATCGCTCGGAAATGCGATCTGCATTTTCGCGGTGCTGGCTTATGGACTGTTCTTCCTGGCGGCCTTCGCACTGCCCGAAACCCGTGGCAGGATTCTTCACGCCGATGCCTGATTCACATCCAAACCAGAAAGAGGCTCCGGCATGTCCGGGGCCTCTCCCGTCTCAACACCCGCCCGCGCGGTTCGATGTGCCGCGCGGCGCAGTCGATACCCATTGCCATGTGATCGGGCTGCCGCCGGACTATCCGTTCATGGCGGGCCGTGCCTACACCCCGCCGGCAGCGAGCGCGCGCGATTATCTCGCCATGCTCGATGCCACCGGAATGACCTACGGCGTGCTCACGCAAGTCAGCGTTCACGGCACCGACAATCGCCTGATGGCAGAGACACTGCGTGCGCATCGTCAGCGCCTGCGCGGCATCGCGGTGATCCCGCTCGACTGCCCCGACCGTGAAAAGATCGCGCTGAAGGAGGCCGGCGTCGTCGGCCTGCGCATGAATGTCCTGTATGGCGGCGGCGGCGTCGATTTCACCCAGATTGAAGATTACGGAGCGCTGTGCCGCGACATGGGCTGGCATCTCCAGTTTCTGCTCGATGCGCGCGAACTGCCTGTGCTTGCCCCGCGACTGTCGAAGCTGCCGGTGCCTTTTCTGGTGGATCACATCGGACACTTCCCGACCTCGGCCGGTGTGACCGACGAAGGCTTTCAGACGCTGGTTGCGCTGGTTCGCGACGGCGCATGGGTCCGGTTGTCCGGCGCCTATCGCAACACCGTCGAAGGCCCGCCCTATCGCGACACGATTCCGTTCGCGCGCAAGGTGGTTGAGGCGGCGCCCGATCGTTGCGTGTGGGGATCGGACTGGCCGCATGTCGCCAACTGGGGCGTGATGATGGGCGTCGCCGATCTGCTCGATCTGCTGGCCGACTGGGTGCCGGATGAAAAACTCCGCAACCGCATTCTGGTCGATAACCCGCAAAAGCTGTTCGGCTTTCCGGCGGTGACCTGAACGATCTAGCGCCCAACCTGATACGGTCCGCCCTTTTCCAGCGCGCGCTGGTACGCCGGCCGAGCGTGAATCCGCTGCAGGAAGGCCCACGCCTTCGGGAAGCTCTCATCGAGGCCCGCGCGTGCAGAGGCGGCTTCCAGCGGAAAACTCATCTGGATGTCGGCGGCGGTCATCTCATTGCCGGCGAACCATTCGCTCTTGGCAAGTTCGCCTTCCCAGAACGTGATGTGCTGTTTCAATTGCGGGTTGACCAGCGTGGTCAGCATCTTTCCGAATACCGGCATCAGTAATGGCCGCATCAGCGCCGGCGCGCGCTTCGGCGCGAGCGTGAACAACAGCTTCTGAACCAGGAGCGGCATCGCCGAGCCTTCGGCGTAATGCAGCCAGTAGGTGTAGCGCAGCCGCTCCGGCGTATTCTCCGCCGGAATCAAACGTCCGTTGCCGTAGGTTCCGACGAGGTATTCCACGATGGCACCAGATTCCGCGATGGTGTTGCCGTTGTCGGTGATGACCGGCGACTTTCCGAGCGGATGAATTTCGCGCAGCTCCTTCGGCGCCAGCATCGACGGCTGCCGCTGATAGCGCACGATCTCGTACGGCACGCCTAGTTCTTCCAGCAGCCAGAGCACACGCTGCGAGCGGGAATTATTCAGGTGATGAACTGTGAGCATGGCGGGCTGACCCTATGGGACGTGACGCGCGCAAAGCGCATGTCCCACTGATGCCAGCCGGACCGCCGAAAGTCGAGATGCCGCAGCCGGCCTGACTGCTGTTCCAGCGGCTTTAGTCGAGAATTTGCTGCTCGATCGACGGCAGCATGACCTTCGAACGATCCGCGCCCGGCCCCGGATGCACGTGAACTTCCTTCGCCGCCAAAGGCTCGTTGCAAACCGAGCACGTCATCACCGGATCGAAATTGTGGCCGCAGCTTTTGTGCTGGTGAATAACCGGCCGCCCGCGTTCATCCGCCATGTGCACATCGCCCCAGTGAACGATCGACATCATGACCGGATGCAAATCCAGCCCTTTCTGGGTCAGGATGTACTCATAGCGCTTCGGACGCTCCTGATACACCACGCGCCGCAGCACACCCTGGCGCACGAGTTTCTTCAGGCGCTCGGCCAGCAGGTGCCGGGTGATACCGAGGCGCGATTGAAATTCATCGAACCGCCGGATGCGGCGGAAACAATCGCGCAGGATCAGAAGCGTCCAGCGATCTCCGATCACGGACACCGTGCGCGCCACCGAACAGACTTCGTCTTCGAGGGATTCCCATTTCATATCGCATCTCCGCGCCGTCATCTGCAGGCGGTGAAATCCAGCTCGATGATCGGTCGTCAATTCCGATTTGGTATTCATTATATCTCGGGTTCGCCTGAACGAAAAGCCCTTGATTGTGCAGCGCAATGAAAAACATCCGAACCGCATCGGCATTGACAGTTCTATATTAGAACTCTATTGGTCGAACCAAGCCCCCCGGATCGCATGCGATCTGGCGGCTGCAAAACCAATAAACCAGAGGGAGAATAACGATGCTGAGGAGAACAGCACTCAAGGCAACCGTGGCAGCCTTGCTGCTCGCCGGACTGTCCGCACCGGCTGCGGCCGAAATGACCGGCATCACCGCGACCGAGATCAAGATCGGCGCAATATTTCCTTTCAGCGGTCCTGCTTCCGCGCTGGGCGCGGTCGGAAAATCTCTGATCGCCTACGTCAACTTCATCAACGACAACGGCGGCGTGGGCGGGCGGAAGATTAATCTCATCGCGCTTGATGACTCCTACAGCCCGCCAAAAGCGGTTGAGCACGCTCGCAAGCTGGTTGAGTCCGATGAAGTCGCCTTCATGTTTTCGACGCTCGGCACGCCGAGCAATCTGGCGATCGCCAAGTATCTCGCCGCGAAGAAAATCCCGCAGGCCTTCATCGTAACCGGCGCCACGCGATTCACGGATTACAAGGAGTATCCGATGATCACCACCGGCCTGCCGAGCTATGACACCGAGTCGCGCGCCTATGCGCGTTATCTCGCCAAGGAAATGCCGGACGCCAAGATCGCGATTCTTTATCAGAACGACGACCTCGGAAAAGATTTCATCAACGGTTTCAAGGCCGAGTTGAAAGAGGCCTTCGATGCCAAGGTCGTGAGCAGCAGCTATGAAGTCAGCCAGCCCACCATCGATTCGCAGATCGTGTCGCTGAAAAGCAGCGGCGCAACCGTGATGCTGTTTGCGGGCACGCCGAAGTTCGCCGCGCAGGCCATTCGCAAGACCCATGAATCCGGCTGGAAGCCGCTGTTTATCACCAATCTGATTTCGAGTTCGATCTCGGCGGTTCTTGCTCCCGCCGGTCTCGAAATATCGAAAGGCGTGATGACCGCGACTTACCGCAAGGATCCGGACGATCCGAAGTGGGCGAACGACCCGGGCGTGAAGCAGTATCTGGCCTTTATGGACAAATATATGCCGGGCGCCGACCACGCCGACAGCAACTACTTCACCGGCGTGCATCAGGGTGTCGTGCTGGAAGCGCTGCTCAAGCAATGCGGCAACGACTTGTCCCGAGAGAATATCCTCAAGCAGAGCCGCAACATCAAGAACCTTGCATTGCCGATGTCGCTTCCAGGCATCATGGTGAAC
The DNA here is from genome assembly GCA_943368635.1 of Sediminibacterium ginsengisoli. GTDB lineage: Bacteria > Pseudomonadota > Alphaproteobacteria > Rhizobiales > Xanthobacteraceae > Afipia. Next base: position 6,880 of record CALRLJ020000101.1, read on the forward strand.
ACCAGCGCCACCAATAACAAGATGTATACCCAGCTCAATCTTCAGCGTTGGAACGGCAAGGATTGGGATCTCGTCGGCGGGCTGCTCACCGACGACGTAAAATGACGTAAACCGGCCGGTGCGGCGGACACCACACCGTATCCACCGCACCGGCCGGCCCATCAGCAACGAATTCATCAGGAGGCGGACTTTGGCCAAACGAAATGCGACCGTGGCAGTGATCGGCGCCGGCGACTACATCGGCGGCGAGATCGCGAAAAAATTCGCTTCCGAAGGCTTCACGGTGTTCGCAGGCCGCCGCAACGGCGACAAGCTTGCACCGCTGGTGAAGGAAATCGAAGCGGCCGGGGGCGAAATCCACGCCCGCTCGCTCGATGCGCGCAAGGAAGACGAGATCGTCTCCTTTCTCGGCGACGCGGATAAACATGCGCCGCTGGAAGTCTGCATCTTCAACATCGGCGCCAACGTCAACTTCCCGATTCTCGACACCACCGAGCGCGTCTTCCGCAAGGTCTGGGAGATGGCCTGCTATTCCGGTTTCCTGGCAGGCCGCGAGGCCGCGCGCCTGATGTTGCCGCGAGGCAAGGGCAATATCTTCTTCACCGGCGCCACCGCCAGCCTGCGCGGCGGCTCCGGCTACGCGGCTTTCGCCAGCGCAAAGTTTGGCCTGCGCGCCGTCGCCCAAGCCACAGCCCGCGAACTCGGGCCGCAGAACATCCACGTCGCCCATCTCATCATCGATTCAGGCGTCAACACCGAATGGGTGCGCCAGCGCCGTGTCGAGGCACTCGGTCCGAATGCGCTGGACGACCCGAACCTGCTGATGCCGCCGTCCTCGGTCGCGGAATCTTACTGGCTGCTCTACCAGCAGCCACGCAGCGCATGGACCTTCGAACTGGAGATCCGTCCGTTCGGCGAGAAGTGGTAGGCGCACCGCGCATAACAGCCGGTCGCGGCAATCGTCAAAGCTTGCCTTGCGCCGGCATAACCGTTTGAGCAAGGATCGCACGCTCCTCACCTATGCCTGCGCATGAGCTTGTCGCTGATGCCCGGCACTCATCAACGAGTGGATCTGATCATGCGCATTCTCGTCATCGGTGCCGGTGCGACCGGCGGATATTTCGGCGGCAGGCTGCTGCAGGCCGGGCGCGATGTCACCTTCCTGGTTCGCGCCAAACGCGCCGAGCTGCTAGCGAAGAACGGCCTTGTCATCAAGAGTCCTGTCGGCGACGTCACGCTGAAAAATCCACCGACGATTCTCGCCGACAAGATCACGACGCCGTTCGACGTGATTATTCTGAGCTGCAAGGCTTACGATCTCGACGACGCGATCAAATCGTTCGCGCCTGCCGTCGGCCCCGACACTGCGATCATTCCATTCCTCAACGGCATGAAGCATCTCGACGTGCTTGACGCCAAGTTCGGCATCGATCGCGTGATGGGCGGACAATGCCAGGTCGCATCGATGCTCGATGCGGAAGGCGTGATTCATCACCTTACGCCGATGCAGGCGATGTCGTTCGGCGAACGCGGAACTCCGAAGGGAGATCGCGCCAAACGGATCGAGGCGGCGTTGCAGGGCGCGATGTTCGACGCCAAGGCCAGTGACGTCATCATGCAGGAAATGTACGAGAAGTGGGTGTTTCTCGCCACGCTTGCAGGCGCAACGTCACTGATGCGCGCGCCGGCCGGACATATCACCGGCGCACCGGGCGGTGAGCAGTTCATCCGCGCGCTGCGTGCAGAGATTGCCTCGGTGGCGGACGCCGCGGGCCATGCACCGCGCGCAGAGTTTCTCGAGCGCACCGGGACCATGCTGTTCGCAGCCGGATCGCCGATGACCGCGTCGATGCTGCGCGATATTCGCAGCAATGCGCGCATCGAGGCCGACCAGATCATCGGCGATCTGATCCATCGTGCAGAGACCAACAAGAAAGGCGCGCTCAACGTACCGCTGCTGCGCGTCGTCTACACCCATCTGAAGGCCTACGAATCGCAGCTGGCGTAAGCGGGTCACGTCGGCAAAGCCACGGGACAAACAAAAGGCCGGGTCGAACCCGGCCTTTTTCCTTGCAGTCACATTCTTTGTCGTCACACCATCAGTTCAAGGCGAGCGGCTTTTCCTCATCGAGGAAATTCATCAGCTCACGGAAGAACTGCATGCGATTCTTTTCCATCATCACCGTATGGGTACCCTCGCTGATTTCGACGAGGCGGCGATATGGCGCGTTCTTCAACTGCGCAAAGTAATTCTGCGCCAGATAGCTCGGCAGGTCGGCGTCCCATTCGGCATGGAGAATGAACACCGGCACGGTGATCTTGCCCGGATCGTACAGGGCCTTTCCAGCCGCCCAATAATTGAAGTTGTCTTCGACGACACCGTTCGGCGCCCGCAACATGCCGGGATTTTTCGTCACCGAATCCGGATCAGTGGCCCATGTCGCATTCGCCCAGGCATCGAACACGCCCGGCGGAATGAGATCCGCCTTCTTGTTCTCAGGTACGCCCTTCAGCCAGCGCTCTTTCGCGGAGTCTTTAGAGACGAGGCGGTAGGCGCCAAGCTGCGGCGGATTGGCGACCGGCGGATCGGTCTTGATCCACTGCGGCGCGTAGAGAACGAGGCGATTGACCTTGGCGTTGTTCTCGCTGGTGTAGAGACCCGTCGTCGACGTCCCCCACGACCAGCCCATCACGTTGATCTTGGAAACGCCACGCTTCTTGAGAATGTAGTCCACCGCCGTGCCAAAATCCTTTGCGGCAACCGTGGTCTGTACAATCGGCTTGTTGGCCGCAGGCGGCTGGCTCATTTCCGGCGGACGGGATGAACGGCCATAACCGCGAACATCCACCAGATAAACGTCGTAACCGCGCGCCGCGATCAGATCCATCATCGACTTGCCTGCGATCGGCAGGTCGAACGCCGTCTCGGCAGGATAGGTCGCGCCGTGCACGAACAGCAGGATCTTGTCGGCGGCGAATTTTTTCTGGCCAGAGGGATGCTTGTTGCGCACGAACAATTGTATGCCGGCATCGCCGGTCGGAATCATGGTGTCCGAACTCTCGATCCTGACGTCTTTTGCCTGCGCGCTCACACCGGCGAAAATCGCACCGGCGGCAAGGCACGTCAAAGCAAACCAAGAAAACTTGCTGGCCATCGAAAACCTCCCACGGACGTTTTGTTTTATTGTTCCCCAGGCCGG
>CALRLJ020000102.1:0-10077 GCA_943368635.1 Sediminibacterium ginsengisoli
CGGGCTTCACGATCACCACCGGCAAGCCATGAAACACGACTGTCGCCGCATGGCCGTGACGCTCCGCATCGCTGCGCAGTTCCTCCAGCGCCTGTTCCATGTCGGTCGGCCGGGCTTGCTCGCCGCTGTCGCCGCGCGCGAACGCGAGATACGCCTCCAGCATCCCGCTCATTTCATCGACATCCTTGCGCATGCCCTCGACTTCCGGGCTATCGCCGATCAGCGCCATCTCCAGCTTGAAGCGCGTCAGGATGGTGCGCAGGTCGTGAGACACACCGGCCAGCATCGCGGTGCGCTGCTCGATGGTGCGCTCGATGCGTGCTTTCATTTCCATGAAAGCGAGCGCTGCACGGCGAACCTCGCGCGCGCCGCGCGGGCGGAAGTCCGGCGCCTCGCGGCCCTTGCCGAAGCTTTCCGCAGCATCCGCCAGACGCAGGATCGGCTTGATCTGGTTGCGCAGGAACAGCACCGCGACGATGAGCAGGATCGACGACGTGCCGACCATCCAGAAGATGAAGATTTCCGAATTCGACGCATAGGCTGCACTCCGCTGCGCAAAGACACGCATCACCGTGTCATCGAGCTTGATGCGGATTTCCACCAGCGACGAGCGCCCGACGGTGTCGATCCAGAACGGCCGCCCGATCTGGCGGCTGAGTTGCACCGACAGCGTTTGATCGAGCAGCGAGAAGAAAGGCTTCGGCCCCGGCGCGGGCATGTCGTTGACGGGGAGGAAATCCACCACCAGACCGAGACGCTGCTGTGCGATCCGCTTGATCTGCGTGCGATCCTTGTCCTGCGGATAGGACCGGTAGACGTCGATCAGCGCGGAGATGTCCTGCACCACGGCCGCCGACAGGCGCCGCGTCACCGTGTTCCAGTGCCGCTCCATGAACACGAACGCGACCACCGACTGCAGAACGACCATCGGCACGATGATGATGAGCAGCGCGCGGGCGTAGAGGCCCTTCGGCATCAGCTCCTTGAACCAGCGCCCCAACCATTCGCTGGCGCTGGAGACACGTCGCGAGGCGGTGCGGATGAAGGTCAGTCCGGTGTCCAGCGTGCTCATGCGGCGTGTCCGGCCCGTTTACGGCGAGGCCACGAGGCGATAACCGACGCCGCGCACCGCTTGCAGGAACAGGGGATTGGCCGGATCGCGCTCGATCTTGCGCCGCAGCCGGTTGATCTGCACGTCCACCGCGCGCTCGTTGACGCTGCCGTCGCCGCCCGTCAGCGCACCGCGCGGCACGGTGTCGCCCGGCGTGGCGGCAAGAATCCGCAGCATGTCGCGCTCGCGGTCGGTGAGATGGATGATTTTCTCGCCGTCGCGCAGTTCGCCGCGCTCGAGGTGATAGACGTAAGGCCCGAACGCAACAGACTCGATGGCAGGCGCCACCGCAGGCGCGGCGCGCTTGAGGATGTTGGCGATGCGCAACACCAGTTCGCGCGGCTCGAAGGGCTTGGCCACGTAATCGTCGGCGCCGATCTGCAATCCCTCGATCCGGCTTTCGGCTTCGTGCCGCGCGGTCAGCATGATGATCGGGACAGCCGAGGAAATGCGGATCGAGCGCGCGAGGTCGAAGCCCGTTTCACCGGGCATCATCACATCGAGAATCAGAAGATCGAAATGCAGGCCGGTGAGCTTGGCGCGCGCATCGGCAGCGCTCTTGGCCGTGGTGACGCGATAACCTTCATTGCCCAGGAAGCGCGACAACAGATCGCGGATACGGCGGTCGTCATCGACCAGCAGCAGATGCGGCGCATCGTCGGCCAGTTGCTGGCGGGCTCGCTCCGGTGTTGCGATGTCGATCACCTTGCATCCTTCGCGGTCGTGCGGCCGCTTCGGAGGATTTCCTCCAGCACCTTGTCGGGATCGGTATGGTCGACCATGCCGATCAGAAACTGGCGCACGGCATCTGCGCCTTCCGGGCTGATCGTCTCGAGCGTGCGGGTAATGCGCGCGGTCTGCAGTCCGGCCAGTTTCACCACAAGGGCCTCGCCCTTGGGGGTGGCGAAAAGAAGACGCTGGCGGCGGTCGTTGTCGCCGGCCTTCTGGACGATATAGCCCTCGTCGAGGAGTTGCTTCAGGACGCGCCCGAGCGACTGTTTGGTGATCCGCAGCACATCCAACAGATCGGCGACCTTTAACCCCGGATAGCGGGTGACGAAATGCATCACCCGGTGGTGCGCGCGGCCGAAACCGAACTCTTCCAGCACGTGATCGGCATCGCCGACGAAGTCCCGATAGGCGAAAAACAGCAGTTCGATGATGTCCCAGCGCATAGGACCGGCCGCCGGATGCGACGTGGAACCGGGGGCGTCGGTGGACGGAGCCTCTGCTTTCATAAATTTTATGTCAGTCATATTGACGTATATAGGTTTCAATGTTACGAAAACGGCGATGATCGCGAAATATTAGTTCGTTTCGCGCACCGTCCTTGATCCTTAAGTTCGCATCGAAGCGTGCATTGATGACGGCCCAAGTCTCAATTTCTTTCGTTGTGCGATTGTCGAGCGGCATTTCGGCAAACATACTGGACTTCGCGCCTTCCGCCAAAGCGGAAACCGGCCTTCGGGCTGGCAGGCCAGAGGTCAAACAACAATCGACCAGCCCGCCGCCGCGTGGACTGAATCAAAAGCCGGGAGAAGACCCATGGGAATTTCGTTGGGAGTTCCGCTCGATAAAATCGACGGCGCGATGATGCTGGATTTCGAAACGCACCCGGCGACGAATCCGACGCCCGAAAAGGAGCGCACGGCAAAGCTGGTCGATCCCGGCTTCGGCCGGATTTTCACCGATCACATGGCTGTGGTTCGCTACAGCCAGGGCAAGGGTTGGCATAGCGCGCGCGTCGAATCCCGCGCGAATTTCCAGCTCGATCCGGCCACAGCCGTGCTTCACTACGCGCAGGAAATTTTCGAAGGCCTCAAGGCCTACAAGCGCGACGACGGCGGCGTGAACCTGTTTCGTCCCGACGCCAATGCCCGGCGGTTCCGCAACTCGGCCGAGCGCATGGCCATGGCGCCGATACCCGAGCCCGTGTTCATCGAAGCCATCGAACAGCTCGTGCGCATCGACAGCGCCTGGATGCCGGGCGGCGAAGGCAGTCTCTACCTGCGGCCCTTCATGATCGCGAACGAAGTCTTCCTCGGCGTGAAGCCGTCGGCGGAATATATCTTCGCCGTCATCGCCTCGCCGGTCGGTTCGTATTTCAAGGGCGGACCTGCGCCGGTGTCGATCTGGCTGTCGGAAAACTTCACCCGCGCGGCCATCGGCGGCACCGGCGCCGTCAAATGCGGCGGCAACTATGCAGCCAGCCTGCGCGCGCAGGCCGAAGCCATCGATCACGGTTGCGATCAGGTGGTTTTCCTCGATGCGGTCGAACGCCGCTATATCGAGGAGCTCGGCGGCATGAACGTCTTCTTTGTGTTCGAAGACGGTTCGCTGCTGACGCCGCCGCTCGGCACGATCCTGCCCGGCATCACCCGCGATTCGATCATCAAGCTGGCGAACGATTCCGGCATGCGGGTGCGCGAAGAGCTTTATACGATCGACCAGTGGCGCGCAGACGCGGCCAGCGGGAAACTGAAAGAGGCCTTCGCCTGCGGCACAGCGGCTGTTATCTCGCCGATCGGAAAACTGTGCTCCGCGAGCGGCGATTTACTGATCAACGGCGGCGCGGCTGGCCCCGTTGCAACCGAGATGCGCAAAAAGCTCGTCGACATCCAGTATGGCCGCGCGGCCGATCCGCACAACTGGATCCGAAAGGTGCTGTGAGCAGCAGCAAAGATTATGCGCGGGCATGTCCCGCGCATCCATCTCTTCAAAAAATTCCTAAAGAATGAATTGCCGGGTTAACGCCCGGCAATGACATTTCAATGCCTGATCACGACAGCGCTTCGGCGGGAATCCAGAACACCTCGCCGTCGGAGTCTTCCGTGTCGAGCCACAGCAGCGGCAGATTCGGATAGGCATCCCCAAGCATGTCGCGGCCGCGGCCGATCTCGCACAGCAAGCCGCCGTCCGGTGTCAGGTGATCCTTCGCCTCATCGAGAATTTTACGCACGATGTCGAGACCGTCATCGCCGCCGTCGAACGCAATCGACGGCTCGTGCAGGCACTCGCGCGGCAGGCCCGCCATGCCTTCGGCATCGACGTAAGGCGGGTTGGTGATGATGAGATCGTAGCGGGCGTCGTTCACCGCATCGAACAGGTCGCCCTGATACAACGACACGCGATCCTCGAGACCGTAATCGGCGACGTTGCGCGCAGCCACCGCCAGCGCGTCCGGTGAAATATCCACCGCATCGACGGTCGCATTGGGGAAGCTTTGGCAAGCAAGAATCGCAAGGCATCCCGAGCCGGTGCAAAGATCGAGAACCCGCGTGACATTCAGTGGATCGTCGATCAGCGATCCACCTTCTTCCTCAAGGTCGCCGCCGAAATGCGAATCCAGCAACTCGCCGATGAAGGAGCGCGGCACGATGGTGCGCTCATCGACATAGAACGGCAAACCACGCATGTAGATCTTGTTGACCAGATAGGCCGCGGGTTTGCGCGTAGCGATGCGCTTGTCGATCAACGCAAGAATTCTCATAGCCTCATGCGAGGTGACCCGCGCACCGGCAAACATCTCGAACTGGTCGGGATGCAGATGCAGCGCTTCGCAGACGATAAACGCCGCTTCCGCCACCGGATCGGTGGTGCCATGGGCGAACACCAGTTCGGCTTCGACGAAACGGCTGACGCCGTAGCGCATCAGGTCGAGCAACGTGACGAGTTCGCCCGGCGCGACCCTGGACCCCACAGCCTTGGACACCAGAGCTTTGGACATCACGGCGGGCTTCAGGATCTTTTTGGTCTTTGCAGCGGCCGCGCCGCGTTTTGCGGATGCCTTCGCGGCAGCGGATTTCGCTTTCTTCGCCATTACTTTTTCCATCGCGCTGTTGCGTTGTCATCGTGGGCCTTCGCATCGACCCAGGCTTTCTCCGGCGAGCCGTTTCCGCCTGCACGTTCTTCGGATTTCCAGAACGGTGCGTTGGTCTTCAAATAGTCCATCAGGAATTCCGCCGCCTGAAACGCTGCCTCGCGATGCACCGACGCCGTCAACACCGCGACGATGTTGTCGCCCGGTACCACGCGTCCGTAACGGTGGATCACGGTCACACCGGTCAGCGGCCAGCGCGCGACCGCTTCAGACACATGCCGCCCGATCTCGGCTTCCGCCATGCCCGGATAGTGTTCGAGCGTCATCGCGGCGATGGCGTCCTTGCCCTCACCGCCCCGGCAAATTCCTGAGAAGCTCACCACCGCGCCGACCTCGGTCTTGCCTTTGGTCAGCGCTGCGATTTCCGCTGCGATGTCGAAATCGGCGGACTGGATGCGAATTGTGACGGGCGTCGTCATCTGAAAATTAGCCGCCGGTCATCGGCGGAAAGAACGCGATCTCGCGCGCGCCGGCGATCACGGCGTCAGGCTTGACGTGGGTGTGATCGATCGCGGCCCGGATGGTACGCGGCGATGCGAATGCATTGGCGTATTCCTCGCCCCGCGCCACCAGCCACTGCATCAGGTCCGCAACCGTGCGCACATCCGCCGGCAGATCGAGCGTTTCCTCGGTCTTGCCGATACGTTCGCGCACCCATGCGAAATAGAGAACCTTCACCGGTCTGCCTCGGTCAGATGATGGATTCCCGCGCGGAGGTAATCCCATCCGGTGTAGATGGTGAGAATCGCCGAAATCCACAACAGCGTAATGCCGATCAGGATGGTCGGCGGCAGGATCATTTCACCCGCCTCGCCTGCGATCAGGAAGCCGATGGCCACCAGCTGCACGGTGGTCTTCCACTTGGCCAATTGTGACACCGGCACGCTGACGCGGATGACAGCGAGATATTCGCGCAGGCCCGACACCAGAATCTCGCGGCACAGGATGACGATGGCCGCCCACAGCGACCAGCCGCGGATGGTTTCGTCGGCTGCCAGCATCAGCAGGCAGGATGCAACGAGGAGTTTGTCGGCGATCGGGTCCAGCATCTTGCCCAGCGACGACTGCTGATCCCAGATCCGCGCATAATAGCCGTCGAGGAAATCGGTGATGCCCGCGGCGATGAACACAAACAGCGCGACCCAGCGCAGCCACAGCGGCGCGCCCAGAATGGACTGCGCATACATGCAGCCGATCACCACCGGAATCGCGGCAATCCGGGAGAACGTCAGGATATTGGGCAAAGACAGCGAATGCTTTGCTGGCTTTCTGGCGGCGACACTGGTCATGCGTTGTACCAATACTGCGAAAGCCCCGGCGTCAACAGCCCAACCTGCGCATTTCGGCTAGGTCTAAATGCTGCCGGGATGGAAGAAATCAAAGATTTTACGAGCACTTTCAGCACTGACGCCCGGAACCTTGCCGAGATCGGCGACCGAGGCCCGCTCGATCTCTTTCAAGGTGCCGAAATGATGCAGCAGCGCACGCTTGCGTGACGGGCCGATGCCGGGGATTTCCTGCAATCCGGCTTCGCGAATGTCCTTCTTACGCAGTTTCCGGTGCGATCCGATGACAAAGCGATGTGCCTCATCGCGCAGCCGCTGGATGAAATACAGCACCGGATCGCGTGGCTCCAGCTTGATCGACGGCCGGTCCGGCATGAACAGGGTTTCGCGGCCCGCGTCGCGATCCGGTCCCTTGGCCACCGCGATCAGCGACACATCCGTCAGGTTCAGGGCAGTAAAGATTTCGCGCACCGCGTTGAGTTGGCCCTGCCCGCCGTCGATGATGACGAGATCGGGCCATTGCGGCACGGCGTCGTCGCTCTCCTTGTCCGGCTTCTTGTCGTCGGAGGCGCTGTTGATCAGCCGCTTGAAGCGACGCTCCAGCACCTCGCGCATCATGCCGTAGTCGTCGCCCGGCGACAGACCTTCCGACTTGATGTTGAACTTGCGGTACTGGTTCTTGAGAAAACCTTCCGGCCCGGCGACGATCATCGCACCGACCGCATTGGTGCCTTGAATATGGCTGTTGTCGTAAACCTCGATGCGCTTCGGCACCCGCGGCAGACCAAGCGCCGTCGAGAGTCCCTGCAACAAGCGGGTCTGCGTCGCGGTGTCCGCAAGTTTGCGGCCCAGTGCCTCGCGCGCATTGGTCAGTGCGTGCGTGACGAGTTCTTTCTTCTCGCCGCGCTGGGGCGTCGAGACCTCGACCTTGAATGCGGCCTTCACCGAAAGCGCTTCCGACAGCAATTGCTGATCCTCGATCCGATGCGACAGCAGGATCAGTTTCGGCGGCGGCTTGTCGTCGTAGAACTGCGCAAGGAACGAGCCGAGCACTTCCTCCGCCGGCATCGCCTTGTCGGCGCGCGGGAAGTAGGCGCGGTTGCCCCAGTTCTGTCCGGTGCGGAAGAAAAACACCTCGACGCAGGAATAGCCGCCTTCCTGATGGATCGCGAACACATCCGCTTCCTCGACGGTGCGCGGATTGATGCCCTGCTGCGACTGGATCGCGGAGAGTGCGGCAAGACGATCGCGGTACAGCGCGGCGCGTTCGAATTCGAGTTCGTTCGACGCCTTCTCCATCTCGCCGGCAAGCTCCTGCTTCACCAGCCGCGAGCGGCCGGAGAGAAACTCACTCGCCTCGCGCACCAGTTCGGTATAGCCGGGAAAATCGATCTCGCCGGTACAGGGACCGGCGCAGCGCTTGATCTGGTACAGCAGGCACGGGCGCGTCCGGCTTTCGAAGAACGAGTCGGTGCAGGAGCGCACGAGGAACGCGCGCTGCAACGCCGTGATGGTGCGCCCGACCGCGCCGGCCGACGCGAACGGCCCGAAGTAACGGCCGGGGCGCGTCTGCGCGCCGCGATGTTTAAGAATCTGCGGCGCCCAGTGGTCGCCGGAAATCAGGATGTAGGGAAACGACTTGTCGTCGCGCAGCTGCACATTGAATCGCGGACGTAGTTGCTTGATGAGATTGGCTTCGAGCAGCAGCGCTTCGGTCTCGGTCGTTGTCGAAACAACTTCGACGCTCACGGTTGCGGCGATCATGCGCGCGATGCGCGCGACTTGTCCGGTCGGACGCGCATAGGATGCGAGCCGCTTTTTGACGCTCTTGGCCTTGCCGACATACAGCACATCGTTCGCCGCATTGAGCATGCGGTAGACGCCGGGCGAGGTCGGCGCGAGCTTCACCGCCTGTTCGATGGCGGCTCGGCCAACCGCAAGCGTGCCTTCGACGGCAAGATCGGCGGCATCGTCCTCCTGTTCCGGAAGCCGGGCTTCGTCATCGTCCTCGGCTGCGATCGACGCAGGATCGACATCTTGTCCGCGCAGATTGCGCGCGGAGGGTTCCTGCGCGGGAACGTCTTGCGCCGGTTGAACCGGTGGCTGCGTCGGATCGGAGGTGTCGTGAATCATGGTCAGAACTTAAGAGCTGCAGATGAATTCATCCAGCGCATCGAGGAACCCGGAACGCAACGTCGTCCGGCTGCGTCGGAGCCCGATTTGTAACACTTTCTTAAGGATGTGAATGGGGCAGCGAGCCGCCTTAACGAGTGTTTAACGTAAAACTATCGATAAATTTTACGTAGAAAAGGTGGGCTTCCGTAACCATGCGGGGCCGCCGCGCCACTTGAGGCATACGACGTCCATGCCGGCGCGCGTGAGGAGAGTTTGAGATGAAGAAGACAGTTTTGGGCGCGATGGTCGCTGCCGCAACATGCGTGACCATATCGGCACAGGCTGCCGATATGTATGGCCGCCGTCCGTATGCGCAGCAGCCCTACACGGTCAATCAGCCGCTCGCGAACAGCTGGATCGGACCGTATATCGGCGGCAATCTCGGTTACGGCTGGGGCGACGTCTCCAACAACGGAGCCAAGCCATCCGGCGTGCTCGGCGGTCTTCAGGCCGGCTACAACTGGCAGAACGGCGCATGGGTCGCCGGCATCGAAGGCGATCTGCAGCTCAATTCGTCGGACGATACGTTCGCGCCGTGGAAATTCTCCAACCCCTGGTTCGGCACCGTGCGTGGCCGCGTGGGTTATGCTTTCAACAACGTGCTGCTTTACGGCACCGGCGGTCTCGCCTTCGGTTCGCTGAAAGCCCAGACGCCCGGCGGCTTCTCCGAGAGCAATACGTCCGCAGGCTGGACCGTGGGCGCCGGCGCAGAGTTCGCGATCAACCAGAACTGGTCGGCCAAGGTCGAATATCTTTACGTCGATCTCAGCGAAAAGAACTTCCTGCTCACCGGCATGCCAAACGGCTACCAGTTCAGCACGGTCCGCGTTGGCGTGAACTACCGCTTCTGATCGGCGCTGCTTATGCGCGCTCATTCAATCCCGGGCCTCGCGCCCGGGATTTTCATTTGCGGGGTTTGATCCCGGAAATGGTTTAAGGCGAAATGACCAGATCGACCGCTTTCGGTCCCTTGCCCTTCTTGTCGGGTTCGACTTCGAAAGTGATACGCTGTCCTTCGATCAGATCCTTGAGTCCTGCGCGCTCGACCGCGGTGATATGCACGAACACATCGCGCCCGCCATCGTCCGGCTTGATGAATCCGTAACCGCGCTCGGCATTGAAAAACTTGACTACACCCGTCATGGCCATCGGGAACCCCTCCCCGCACTGCACATCCGCCGCGCAACGCGCGTCGGCCAGGCCCGGCATTTAATGCCGGAAAGCGGCGGCCTTGGAGAGCGCTTCCTTAAAGCGGAGGCGCCCGGGGCCTCTCGTCATTCCGCCGCGGCCATTCGCGGGCGCGGGACGTCAAAGCCGACCTTCACGCCCGTAGCATAATACGGTTCCCGGCAAATTGACTATGGCGCTTTTGAGTATTTCGCGACGGCGCACAGCGAGCGGCGACAACGACGGCCACCCCGCGTGCAGTGCATCAGGACCGGACGGCTTCAACCCTGAAGCGACCCGCGCCGCCGAGGCCCAGCGGCTTTTCAAGCTCGTGCAGGATCGCCTTCAACTCCGCGGCCAGCGTCCATGGCGGATTGACGATCAGCAGACCGGCGGACACCAGTCCTGAATCCTGCGTCTGCGGCGCAACGCTGAATTCGACGCGCAGGCACTTGGCA
>CALRLJ020000103.1:0-10074 GCA_943368635.1 Sediminibacterium ginsengisoli
CTCGTCGGCGTTGCAGACGATATATTTCTGTTCGCCAGCGGTCTGCGCGACGGTCGTCCACTTGATCGCGGTCGGGAAGCCTGCACCGCCACGGCCGCGCAGGCCGGAGGTCTTCACATCGGCGAGAATACCATCGGACCCAAGCGTCAGTGCGCGGTCGAGGCCTTTGTAACCGTCATGCGCGCGATAATCGTCGAACGATCGCGGATCGATAGCGCCGCACCGAGCAAACGTCAGACGCGCCTGACGCTTGAGCCACGGAATCTCGTCAGCGATGCCAAGCCGCAACGCGTGCTTGCCATTCGACAAAGCAGCCTCAAGCACCGACGCGACGTCCGCAGTTGTCACCGGTCCAAAAGCGACACGACCCTGCTCTGTCGCGACTTCAACCATCGGCTCCAGCCAATAGAGTCCGCGCGAACCGGTCCTGACAATTTCGATGGCGGCCTTGCGCTGCGCAGCAGCTTTCTCAAGCGCAACCACGACCTCGTCGGCGCCAACGGCAACGGCACCGGCGTCGAGCGGAATGTAAAAGCGCAGGCTCATCGCTGCGCCTCCGAAACCAGAGTATCGAGGCGATTTGTATCGAGCCGCCCGACAACGCGGCCATCCAGCATGGCCGAAGGCGCGGTCGCGCACAGGCCGAGACAATAAATCGGTTCAAGGGTAACGCGGCCGTCTGGCGTTGTATTCCCGATTGAAATTCCAAGCTTTTTCTCGGCTCGCACAGTCAGCGCATCGCCTCCCGCGGCTTGGCAGGCCTCGGCGCGGCAAAGTTTCAGCACATGCCTGCCGGCAGGTTTGTGACGAAAATCGTGGTAGAAAGTAAAAACGCCATGAACCTCAGCGCGGGACAGATTGAGCGCGTCTGCCACCATGGGAATCACCGGCTCGGGCACGTAGCCGAACGCTGCCTGAATCGCGTGCAGGATGACGAGCGTCGGACCTTCATGATGCTTGTGAGCGGCGATGATTTCGGCCGCTCGATCGGCATCCCAAATTTCGTAAACTGACGTCATTACTGCTCTCGGATTAGATGGATTGTCATCCGATCGAGCAGAGTAAGAATCTCTCTAAAGATCAATGCAGCTATCCTATGCTGCGATACGGAAATCGCATCGATAAGAAAGTCGAATGGATCAATATCGAAGTAAGATGAATAGCTTAGGCGGAGTTTTGACAGCAATATATTACCGTCAGGGATCAAAAACTGCCGTTATGCAGTTCAGGACGCAAGTGTCGGAGCAACTTCCTTGGCCGTTTGAACGAGTGCTGCGATCAAGGGAGTCATTGGATCGCGCGGCGATGTCACCAATCCAATGGTGTAGTTGACGAGCGGATCCACGATCGGAATGGTCCGCACAGCGTCCGACAGGCCGAGTGTTTCAGCAAGTTTTGCCGGCATCACGCTGGCCCAGCGCCCCGTTTTGACATGGGTGTAGAGCACAATAATCGAATTGGACGTCAGTGTCGGCACCGCTTCAGTTCCGGCGTCCCGCAGCGCCCTATCGATAATGCGCCGGTTCTGCATGTCAGGCGTCAGCAGACATAGCGGCACCTGCCCGACCTCTTTCCACGTGACCTGATCGCGGTCTCCGAACATGCCGTCCGGCGACGTCAGCAAGCGATAACTCTCGCGATACAGCGGAACGGTGCGCACCTTCCCGACCGGTTCGTTTTCAATATAGGTCAAGCCTGCATCGACCTCGAGATTCTCCAGAAGACCAAGCACAGCAGACGATGTGCAGGACACGACGCGGAAGCGTACATTGGGATGCCGCGCCCTGAATGGCGTGGTCAACGAGGCCACCATGCCAAGAACCGTCGGTATGGCCGCGATCCGAAGCTCCCCCGTCAATCCCTGCTTGAGCGAGCTGATATCCTGCCGCATCGCGCGCGAGTCGCCGACGATACGTCGCGCCCAATCCAGCGCACGCTCACCTTCCGGCGTGAACCCCACAAAACGCGAACCGCGATGCACCAGCATCACCCCGAGGATTTCCTCGAGTTGCTTCAGGCTGGTCGACATCGTTGGCTGGGTCACGCCACACAGCTCTGCTGCACGTCCAAAGTGACGTTCTTTCGCCAGGGCCAGCAGAAGTTCGAGCTTTTCGATCAAGGAATGACTCCGGCGTGAAATCCCGCTTTGACGAAAACAGTCTATGTCTTCCTCAAAGCAGGATGCATGTGCGGCCGGTAAAGCCAGCCGCAATGTCCATCCGGACTATAAAATCTGATTTTCGCTGTGTCAGCGAGCAGATAATCGCAGGCACGCCGCGACCATATGGACCATCTCTGGAACATAATCCTGAGTCGACGGTCGCGCCACGACCTCACATGCGGTCGATAATCTTCAAAAGTTCGGCTGCGTGATTTTCGGCTGGGCCGATGTTGTTAATAACGACATCAGGCACCGGGGCATCGACCGCTCTGCGCAGCCTGCCGTCGATCTGTCCGTCGCTCTGGCGGGCACGCATCGAAAGGCGCTGCGCAAGAACGTCCGCCGGAGCGGTCACCGAGACCACGGTCACATTCGCATAGGATCTGCGGGCAAATTCGATGATGGTGCGGGACGCATTCACAACCACGGCGCGGCCGGCCCTGACGTCATCGACAATCGAGCACGGCAACCCGTAACGCAGGCCATGTGCTTCCCATTGAAACGCGAAGTCACCGTGTGCGAGCATCTGCCCGAACAACAGCGGGCTGACCGCTTCATTATTCTCGAAAGAAGAAGCTTCGCGCGTCACTACCCGTCGCGGAAACACGACGTTGGCATTCCCCGCGCGTGCTGCCTGTGCAAGCCCGATCAGGGTGTCCTTGCCTGCGCCGCTGGGACCAACAACCAGCACAAGCCGGCCTGGCCCGATGAGATCCGTGGTGGAAGCAAACATCGCAATGTCGGTCATGCCACCCGGTGCCCCTCACGCCAGACGCTGCGCACCACCGGCAGATCTTGTGCCAGATGCACGCGGATCAAATCGGCACGTTTGCCAACAACAATTTCTCCTCGATCATTTAGCCCGACGGCCTCTGCCGCTGTTTTGGTGACAGTTCGCACCGCTGAGGCCAGATCGATCGCCGGCACATGACGCGGCAACTGCAACGCGGCCATCAAGAGGCTTGAGGGAATGTAGTCCGACGACATGATGTCGAGCAGGCCTTCGCGGGCAAGATCGACCGCGGCGATGTTGCCGGAGTGCGAACCGCCACGCACCACATTCGGCGCACCCATCAGGACGGCGATACCCGCCTGATGCAGCCCGCGCGCGGCCTCCATCGTGGTCGGAAACTCCGCGACAGACACCCGATCGCGGATTGCGTCGGAGACGTTCTCGTCGGTGGTATCGTCGTGACTGGCCAGCGGGATGTCATAGCTGTGCGCGAGTGCTACGATCTCGCGCATGTTCGCCTCCCCATAAGTCTTCTGATAGAAATGTCTTCGCTCGAACATCACATCAAGTTCAGCGTCGGTCAGCCCGCCACTCTTGCCACGGTAATAATCGCGCAGCTTACCCTCGTCGCGAAACTGGCGCTGACCCGGCGTGTGATCCATCAGGGACATCAGGCGCACGTCGGGGCGGCCGACCAGCTCTTTCGCCTCCTCGACGACGCTCGGCATCGGAATTTCGCAACGCAGGTGGAGAAAATGCTCGGCGCGTAGCAGACCCGCGTCACGCGCCGATGAAATCGCGGTCGCCAGAATTTCCGCCTGACCGTCGACATCCTCGGCCCCCTCCTCGCGCCAGACGCGCAAGGAATCCAGCACGGTAGTGATGCCGCTGGTGGCAAGTTGACCGTCATAGGATACAACAGCTGCGACAGGATCCCAGAACACTTTGGGCCGCGGCACATAGTGCGCCTCGAGGTGATCGGTATGCAATTCGATCAGTCCCGGCATCAGGAGATCGCCACGCATGTCCTCGCCGCGTTCCGGGGCGTCGCCTTCGCCGAACTCCGCTATCATGCCATTTGCGGTCGTGACCCAGCCGCGCTCGATCACGCAATCTTTCAGGACCACCCGCGCATTACTGAAAACTCTGTCGGCTCGTTCGAAAGTCATTCTGCCCCTCTTAGGCTGCCGCCGCGAACGACGCCACGTCGATAATCCGATCCGCGATCAGGTTGCGGACCTCGTCGTCATGAACGATGGCCACCATAGCCACGCCACTCAATTTTTTCTCTCCAACCAGATCGACCACGATCTTCCGATTAGCCCCGTCGAGCGATGCGGTCGGCTCGTCCAGCAACAGGATCGGCATCTCGGAAATGAAGCCACGCGCGATGTTGACCCGCTGTTGCTCTCCGCCGGAGAAGGTCGATGGCGGCAGCGTCCAGAGCCGTTCGGCAATGTTGAGCCGGCACAACAGCTCGCCTGCACGCACGCGAGCCTCGTCACGACCGATGCCATTCGCGATCAATGGCTCTGCGACCACGTCAAGCGTCGCCACGCGCGGCACGGCACGCAAAAACTGGCTGACATAACCGATGGTCTGCCTGCGAACCCGCAGGATGTCACGCGGAAATGCCGTTGCGATGTCAACCACGGCGCCATCGTGCCTCACGGCAATGCGCCCTTGATCGCAGCGATAGTTGCCGAAGATCATTTTCAGGATTGAGGACTTGCCCGCACCCGAAGGCCCCGACAGTACGACACATTCGCCGGCATTCACCTGCATCGTCACGCCCGACACCACCGGCAGCCGCACGCCGTCCTGCAGATGCATGGTGAAGGTCTTCGACGCGCTGGAAATATCGATCATAGGAGACATACTGTCCTCATGCCGGCAGAATCGAGGAAACGAGAAGCTGCGTGTATGGCTCGTGCGGATCGTCCAGAACCTGATCGGTCAATCCGGTTTCGATTACCTCTCCGCCTTTCATCACCATGACGCGATGCGACAGCAGCCGCGCCACGGCGAGATCGTGCGTGACGATGACAACCGCAAGTCCAAGTTCATTAACAAGCCCGCGCACCAGATCGAGCAGCCGCGCCTGTACCGAGACATCAAGTCCGCCGGTCGGCTCGTCCATGAAAACAAGCCGCGGCTCGGTCACAAGATTGCGTGCGATCTGCAGCCGCTGCCGCATTCCGCCGGAATAGGCTTTCGGAGCATCGTCGATCCGATCCGTCGAAATCTCGACCCGCTCCAGCCATGACGTCGACGTCTCTCGAATACGTCCATAGTGCCCCCAGCCGACGGCCATCAGCCGTTCGCCGACATTGGCTCCCGCCGACACCGCCATACGCAGCCCCATCGCCGGATCCTGATGGACATAGCCCCAGTCGGTGCGAAACAAAAATCGCCGCTCCGCTTCGCCAAGCATCGCAAGATCGCGCGTGACGCCATCGCGCATTCGGTACGACACGCGGCCTTTGCTTGGCGCAAGTTGTGTGGACAACATCTGCAGCAGGGTCGATTTGCCGGATCCCGACTCGCCGACGATAGCGAGCACCTCGCCCGGATAGAGCTGAAACGAGATGTTCTGGCAGGCAAGCTGCCGGCCGTAGGACTTGCTTAAGCCCTCGCAGATCAGAAGCGGCTGATCGTCGTCGCGCATCATTTCACCTGATGATCGGCGCCGAACCCGGCACCTTGATGGCCGTCCGCACGGCGGGTTTCGCAATAGTCGGTGTCGGAGCACACGAACATTCGCCCGCCCTTATCGTCGACCACAACCTCATCCAGATAGGACGTATTCGAACCGCACAGCGCGCACGGCGCATCGAACCGATAAGTCTCGAACGGATGGTCCTCGAAATCCAGCGACGTAACCCTGGTGTGCGGCGGAATCGCATAGATACGTTTCTCGCGTCCCGCGCCGAACAGTTGCAACGCCGCGCAATCGTCCATTTTTGGATTGTCGAATTTCGGCGTTGGAGACGGGTCCATGACGTAGCGGTCGTTGACCTTCACCGGATAGGCGTAGGTCGTCGCGATATGCCCGTGTCGTGCGATGTCCTCGTACAGCTTCACATGCATCAGGCCGTATTCACCGAGCGCGTGCATGCGGCGTGTTTCGGTTTCGCGCGGCTCAAGAAACCTAAGCGGTTCCGGGATCGGCACCTGATAAACCAGAACCTGATTATCGTTCAGCGCCGTCTCGGGAATGCGGTGCCGTGTCTGGATCACTGTGGCATCCGACGTCACGGTCGTGGTCTTTACACCCGCAGTCTTCTCGAAAAACTTGCGGATGGAGATCGCGTTCGTCGTGTCGTCCGATCCCTGGTCAATCACCTTCAACGTATCGTCGCTGCCGAGGATCGCCGCAGTCACTTGTACGCCACCGGTGCCCCAGCCGTAAGGCATCGGCATTTCGCGGCTGGCGAACGGCACCTGATAACCAGGTATCGCAATAGCCTTGAGAATCGCGCGGCGGATCATTCGCTTGGTCTGCTCGTCGAGATAGGCGAAGTTATAAACCGGGGCGTTCATTCCGCAGCCTCCGCGAGCGTGGCGTCGCTGTCCTTCGTCGCTTCAAATTCCTTGCGGAGTTTTCGCAACAGGCCGAGTTCGGACTGGAAGTCAACGTAATGCGGCAACTTGAGGTGCTCGACAAATCCTGTCGCTTGCACATTATCGGAATGCGACATTACGAATTCCTCGTCCTGAGCAGGCGATCGGGCATCTTCACCCAACTCGCGCGCACGCAACGCACGGTCCACCAGCGCCATCGACATGGTCTTGCGCTCGCTTTGTCCGAACGCCAGCCCGTAGCCGCGCGTGAAGCACGGCGCTTCGGTCGCCGAACCCTTGAACTGGTTCACCATCTGACACTCGGTTAGCGTGACCGATCCGAGCGGAATTACGAAGCCGGCGTCTTCCGCCGCGAATTCGACCTCGACCTCGCCGAACCGGATTTCTCCGGCGAACGGATGGCTTCGGCCAAAACCTCGCTGCGTCGAATAACCCAGCGCCAGCAGGAAGCCTTCGTCGCCTCGCGCAAGATTTTGCAGACGCAGGTCACGATCCGCCGGAAAGCTCAACGGCTCGCGGGTTAAATCGCCGATCGGCAGGTCCGGATTTTCCACGGGCGACGGCTCAATCAAGCCATCCGCGCCGAGAATATCGGTCACGCGGGGCATCGGTGAATCGTCAACCATGCCCTGCGCCGGCACGGGGATCGCAGTATCCGCAGTCAGCGACGGATCGAGCAGACGATGTGTGTAGTCGAATGTTGGCCCCAGGATCTGCCCACCCGGTACGTCTTTGAAGGTGGAGGAGATGCGGCGGCGCACCTGCATGTTCGCGGTATCGAGCGGCTCGGTCGCGCCGAACCGGGGAAGCGTCGCGCGGAACGCGCGCAGCAGGAAAATCGCTTCGATCATATCTCCGCGCGCCTGTTTGATCGCCAGCGCCGCCAGTTCGCGATCATAAAGCGAGCCTTCGGTCATCACACGATCGACGGCGAGCGTTAGCTGTTCGGAGATTTGCGCGAGAACAAGATCCGGCACCGCCGGATCGCCGCGACGTTCATGCGCCAGCAGTTGGTGAGCGTTTTCGATAGCGCGCTCGCCGCCCTTAACCGCAACATACATGGCTTATGCCTCCTTCGCGGTGACTTTGATGCTGCGCGGCAACGCCACCAGTTCCGTTCCGCACACCAGCAAGAGATCGATCCCGCGCGGGAACAACGCACGATTGGCTTGCATGCGACCTGCGAAATCGGAAGGCAGCTTGCCCGCACGCAACACGGACGTG
Source organism: Sediminibacterium ginsengisoli (assembly GCA_943368635.1). Classification (GTDB taxonomy): domain Bacteria; phylum Pseudomonadota; class Alphaproteobacteria; order Rhizobiales; family Xanthobacteraceae; genus Afipia. The sequence continues at coordinate 7,704 of CALRLJ020000103.1, forward strand.
CCGCGAATACCAGGCCCCCCAAGGATCAGCTCTTGGCCGCCGATCAACGTATCGACCTGAACCACGAGCGTCGTCGAACGATCGGGGTATTCCGGCGTCCCAAGCGCGAAGTCCTGAAAATCCGGCAGGGTCGCGCTGCTGTGAACAAGCGCGAAAGCGGCTCGCGTTGGGTCCGTTACAAGCGGCGCGTCGCTCTGAAAGCGCAGCCATGATGCAATTTCAGCGTCGGCGGCAAAATGATCGTCGATCCAGACCGGTGTATCGTGATCGAACAGGGTCAACGCCACCGCGGCAGCTGCCGGTATCAGCCGCGACGGCGCATGCGCAGCCTCGGCGATTGTCTGAATCAAGCCCGGCCGCGCCAGTGCATTCATCACGCCGCGAAACACCGATTGCGACGACAATACTGGATCAGCAAAGCCCGCGCTGGATCCAAGGTTGGCCTGAAGCGTCATGGTCAGCCCTCCCCCCGCACCAGCGTGTAAAAATCGACACGTGTCGCTGCCGTTTGAGCGGCCCGATGCGCGCGCGCCGTCTCCATCTCATGTCGCAGCGGCGCAATGACTTTCTGTTCAATTTCGGCCGTCAGATCGCCGGTCTGAATCAACGCGTCGCAAAGAGCGATCAGCTTCGCCTTCTCACCATCGCGCCCCAGCACGTAGCCGAAGCCGACCTCGCCGGACGCAAGCCGCACCGCTGCGCGCGATACGCTGGCCTCGCCGAGATTAAACGGCGCTCCGTCGCCACCGATCCGGCCTCGAACCATCACCAGTCCGTTCTCGGGCCGGCGGATCGTCTCATACAGGGGGGCGTCTATCGTTTCCAGACACGCAGAAATACGCTGAGTCGGCGTGTGCGCCAGAACCGACATAGCGTCACGGCGACGGGTTTGCTGCGGATCGAAGCGAGGTTGGCCCATGTTCAGCTTGCCGATTCCAAGTTGTCTATGCTAATAGACAACTTGGTAGCGCAACGCCATGACAATTTGGTGACGCTGGAAAGATTTTTACAGCATCCCGGCAACCCATGGCTCACAAGGCATCTCGACGATGAGTTTATCCGGTGAGACCAACATGGGTGTGGCGCTGTGGCGGCGTGTTGCGGACTCCATCGAACAATCGATCGCCGACGGAACCTATGCGCGCGATACACGCCTTCCCGGCGAACTGGAGATTGCAGAAACCCATCGTGTCAACCGTCACACGGTACGCCGCGCGCTGGCTGCACTTGCCGAACGCGGACTGGTGCGCGCGGAGCGCGGCAGCGGCACCTATGTCGAAGCGCCGCGGATCGCCTATCCCCTGCGATCACGCACACGGTTCTCGGAGATCGTTGGAGCCGGTGGATTGGAGGCTGGCGGTCAGTTGTTAAGCGCATCCGTCGAGCCTGCGCCACGAGAACTGGCCAAGCGGCTCGGACTCAAGACCGATGCTCCGCTGCTGCGGATCGATGCGCTGCGCATGGCCAATCGCATTCCGATCTGTCTTGGAACCACGTGGCTGGATGCAAATCGCTTCACGGATGGCGGACAGGTCTATGAGAAAACACGTTCGATGACCAAGCTGCTTGCGCACTTCGGCGTGCGTGACTATCGCCGCGAATGGACGACCGTTTCCGCTTCTATTGCCGATGCCGCCGATGCCGCGCGGCTCGATCTCTCCCTCGGCCGCCCGGTGCTTATTGCGGACAGTCTCGATACAGAGACGAACGGCAGGCCCCTGCTCACCACGCGCGCGCGGTTTGCCGCCGAACGCGTTCAGTTCGTTATCGAAAATCAGTGAGCCAAGCAGATCAATGGCGCACGTCGCCCGCGCGGCCAATGATCGCGAACCGCAGCCGGGTTGAAATAAAATCAATCGCTGCAACGGCCACAAGGATCATCAGGATCAGCGTCGAGACCTTCTGCCATTCCAGCACGCGGATCTGTTCGGCCAACTGCAATCCGATTCCACCCGCGCCGACGATACCGATGATGGTGGCCGACCGTGTGTTGGATTCGATGAAATAGAGAATCTGCCCGGCCAGTACAGGCAGCACCTGCGGCATCAAACCGAAACGGATTTCGTGCAGCTTGCTGCCCCCCGCCGCGCGAATACCTTCGACCTGCTTGCGGTCAGCTCCCTCGATGGCTTCCGAAAACAGTTTCCCGAACGCCCCAAAGTCGGACGTCGCAATCGCCAGTACGCCGGCGAACGGCCCGAGTCCCACCACATTGATCCAGACCAGTGCCCAGATCAGCGTATCCACACCGCGGATCGAGTCCAGAAAACGCCGCACAGGAAACCGGAGAAAGACGGAAGGGATAATGTTCCGTGCCGCCAACAGACTGACCGGCAGCGCAAGCGTCGCCGCAAGCAACGTGCCGAGAAAC
>CALRLJ020000104.1:0-10042 GCA_943368635.1 Sediminibacterium ginsengisoli
GAACTAGATCGATCCGTTCGGATCCCACCTGTATGCGGCTGCTACCGGAAACCGTTGGTGGCTGCGTCGCCGAACGAGGTTCAACCAGCCGGCGGGATTTTGTGTTCCGAACGTCAACGCTTACCTCCGAGGTCATCGCCTCCCTTCCAACGGTCCCCTAAAGTTGGCTACACTCGTGCCGATAATCTGCGCGACAGACGCAGGCATAAAGGGACGAAACGCGATGGATGCCAAAACGATTGCCAATGACACCCGCCGCCGCATTCTCGATGCGGTGGACGATGTTTTCGACCGGCAGCTTGAGACGACGAAGCAATTCTCGTCCATACCCTCGACGCGCGGCGCGGAAGGTCCGTGTCAGGACATGATGGGCGACCTGTTGCGCGCGCGCGGCTACGAGGTCGACGACTGGCACGTCGACACCGCCGACCTGAAAGACCTGCGCGGCTACGGCACCATCGAACATGATTTCTCCAAGGCCCGCTCGGTGGTCGGGACTTATCGTCCGGCGCGCGAGGCGGGCCGTTCGCTGATCCTGCAAGGCCATTGCGACGTGGTGCCCGCCGGTCCGCTCGACATGTGGGATACGCCGCCGTTCACGCCGACCATCAAGGACGGCTGGATGTACGGGCGCGGGGCGGGCGACATGAAGTCTGGCACCATCGCCGCGCTGTACGCGCTGGATGCGCTCAAGGCCGCAAGCCTGAAGCCGACGGCACGGATTCATTTTCAATCGGTCATCGAGGAGGAGAGCACCGGCGTCGGCGCGCTCTCCACGGTGCAGCGCGGTTATCGCGCCGACTGCTGTTTCATTCCGGAGCCGACCAACGGCAAGCTGGTGCGCTCGCAGGTCGGGGTGATCTGGTTTCGCCTCAAGGTGCGCGGCAAGCCCGTGCATGTGTTCGAGGCGGGTGCGGGGGCCAACGCGATCAAGGCGGCGTACCACCTGGTTCAGGCGCTTGAAGTGCTGGAAGATGAATGGAACCGGCGCGCCGCCAGTGACAGGCATTTCAGGGTCGTGAAGCATCCGATCAATTTCAATCCGGGCATCATCAAGGGCGGCGACTGGGCGTCGTCGGTCCCGGCTTGGTGCGATCTCGATTGCCGGATCGCGGTGTTGCCCGGCTGGTCGATTGCCGACCATCAGGCCGAGATTGTCGCCTGCATCGCGGCCGCTGCGAAGACGCATCCGTTTCTGGCAAAGAATCCGCCGGCGGTGGAATGGTCGGGCTTCCTGTCCGAGGGCTATGAACTGACCGATGCGGCCGAGTCCGAAGCCGTGCTGCGCAGCGCCTATGAGACCAGCCATGGTGGGCCGATGAAGGAACTGGTGTTTACGGCGCTGACCGACACCCGGTTCTATGGCCTCAATGCGGGCATCCCGAGCCTGTGCTTCGGGGCCAATGCGGAGGCGATGCACGGCTTCAACGAGCGCGTGGAAATCGAATCGCTGCGCAAGACCACGCGGGCCATCGCGCTGTTCGTCGCCGGGTGGTGCGGAGTGGAGGCCGCCTGATTTTCAGGTTCATCCATTACTTTAACTGACTTGCTGCCTCGGTAGTCGCCTCATGCGTTACATGAAGAAGAGGATCGATACGTGACCCTGCTTGAAATGATCCAGTCGCGCCCGATGCCGCTCGCTGTCCTGATGGGCGTCACCTTCGTCGAGGCCGAGAAAAGCAAGGTGGTCGCGACCATGGTGGTGCGCGAGGATCTCTGCACGATGGGCCATTCCATCCATGGCGGCGCGGTGATGGCCTTTGCCGATTCCGTGGGGGCCGCTGCCACCGTCATCAACCTGCCGCCCGACGCCAAGGGAACCACCACTATCGAGAGCAAGACCAATTTCGTCGGCGGGGCCATGGCCGGCGCGACCGTCAGGGCGACGGCCACCCCGATCCACCTCGGCCGGCGCACCCACGTCTGGCAGACCCGGCTGGAAACCGGAGAGGGCAAGCTGGTGGCGGTGGTCACCCAGACCCAGATGATCTTGTGATAAATTAGCCGCGGCAGCGGATTGTTGCCCAAATCGGCCCGAAAATGGCCCTTGGAAGCCGCCTGAACAAGCGACTGTGAGTTTCGCGGCGTTGCGCAATTGCAGTAGATTCAGGTACATCAGCGCCAGAATAAAGAGCGTGAAGAACACAGGTCTTTCCTGCGGGCGCAACGTTGCGGCCCGCTGACCGAGAAACGTCAAACATGAATGCGCTTGTCCGGATTGCCCTGAGCCGACCCTATACGTTCGTCGTGCTGGCACTTCTGCTGTTGATCGTCGGGCCGCTCGCCGCCTTGCGGACACCGACCGACATTTTCCCCGAAATCCGGATCCCCGTGATCGGGGTGGTCTGGTCGTATACCGGCTTGCCGCCGGACCAGATGGCCGGACGTATCGTCACGCCGTTCCAGCGTGCGTTGACCACCACCGTCAACGACATCGAGCACATCGTCGCCAATTCCTATAACGGCACCGGCGTCATCAAGATTTTCTTCCAGCCGAACGTCGACATCCGCACCGCGAACGCGCAGGTCACGGCGATCTCGCAAACCATGCTGCGGCAATTGCCGCCGGGTTCGACGCCGCCGCTGATCCTGAACTACAACGCCTCCACCGTGCCGATCATCCAGCTTGCGCTGGCAGGCGAGGGACTGACCGAGCAGAATCTGTTCGACTTCGCCACCAACCAGTTGCGCACGCCGCTGGTCACAGTGCCGGGTGCTGCAATCCCGTGGCCCTATGGCGGCAAGCAGCGCCAGATCCAGATCGATCTCAATCCGAGCGCGATGCAGTCGCTTGGCCTCGCCGGACAGGATGTCGCCAACGCGCTGGCGGCGCAGAACCTGATTACGCCGGTCGGCACCCAGAAGATCGGCAATTTCGAATACAACATCCGGCTCAACAACTCGCCGCTGAAGATCGAGGAACTGGGCAACCTGCCGATCAAGGTGGTCAACGGCGCGACCGTCTACATCCGTGACGTGGCGACGGTGCGCGACGGCAATCCGCCGCAGACCAATATCGTTCACGTCGACGGCAACCGTTCCGTGCTGATGATGGTGCTGAAGGCTGGCGCAACATCGACGCTCGATATTATCTCCGGCATCAAGCAGAAGGTTGCCGAGGTCAAGGATTCGATGCCGGATGGACTGAAGGTCGGGTTTCTCGCCGACCAGTCGATCTTCGTGCGCGGCGCGATCGCAGGCGTCGCCTTCGAGGGCATTCTGGCCGCGGCGCTGACCAGCGTCATGATCCTGCTGTTCCTGGGAAGCTGGCGCTCGACGGTTATCATCGCGGTGTCCATTCCGCTGTCGGTGCTGGGCGCGATTATCTGCCTGGCCCTGATCGGCGAGACACTCAACATCATGACGCTCGGCGGCCTTGCGCTCGCGGTCGGTATTCTGGTCGACGACGCGACCGTGACCATCGAGAACATCAACTGGCATCTGGAGCAGGGCAAGGAAGTCGAGGAGTCGATTCTGGACGGCGCGCGCCAGATCGTGACCCCGGCCTTCGTGTCGCTGCTGTGTATCTGCATCGTGTTCGTGCCGATGTTCTTCCTGACCGGCGTGTCGCGCTTCCTGTTCGTACCGATGGCGGAAGCGGTGATGTTCGCGATGATCTGGTCGTTCATCCTGTCGCGCACGCTGGTGCCGACGATGGCGAAGTACCTGCTGCACAAGCACGCCCATGACGAGCACGGCAATCCCGAAGAAAAGCCGCGCACGCGCAATCCGCTGGTGATGTTCCAGCGCGGCTTCGAGGCCGGGTTCGATAAATTCAGGGCGGGGTATCACGGCCTGCTGGAAATGGCGCTGGCTCACCGCCCGCTGTTCGTCTCGGGCTTTATCGCGTTCGTCGCGGTGTCGTTCCTGCTGGTGCCGTTTCTGGGCCGCAACTTCTTTCCGTCGGTCGATACCGGGCAGATCCTGATCCATGTCCGCAACCAGATCGGCACCCGCGTCGAGGAAACCGCGAACCGTCTGGCGGAGGTCCAGAAGGCGATCCGGCAGATCATTCCGCCGGATCATATCGAGACCATGGCCGACAACATCGGCATGCCGAACAGCAGCATCAATATGACCTACAACAATACCGGCGTGATAGGTCCGCAGGACGGCGATATTCAGATCAAGCTGAAGGGCGATCACCGTCCGACCGACGATTATGTACGCGAGTTGCGCGAGAAACTGCCCCGTGAATTTCCGGGCATATCGTTCGCGTTCCTGCCCGCCGACATTGTCAGTCAGATTTTGAACTTCGGCGCACCGGCTCCGATCGATCTCCAGGTGCGCGGTGCAAGTTTTGCAGCGAACTATCAATACGCCACCGACGTGCTGCGGCGGATCAAGCTGGTTCCGGGTGTCGCGGATGCCCGCATCCAGCAATCGCCGAACAGCCCCGGCTTCAATGTCGATGTGGATCGCACCCGCGCGCAGTATGTCGGCCTGACCGCGCGCGACGTCACCAACAGCATGGTGGTCAACCTCGCCGGCTCCTCGCAGGTCGCGCCGACATTCTTCCTCAATCCCGATAACGGTGTGTCGTACTCCATCGTGATGCAGACGCCGCAGTACAAGATCGACTCGTTGAGCAAGCTCGAGGCGCTGCCGATTTCCGCCGCCGGGATTTCATCGACGCCGATGCTGGGCGGTATTGCCGACATCACCCGCAGCGCATCCAGCGCGGTGGTGTCGCAGTACGACATTCAGTCCATGGTGCAGATCTTCGCGACGCCACAGGGCCGCGATCTCGGCGCGGTGGCGAAAGACATCCAGAAGATCATCGCCGATACGGCAAAGGACGTTCCAAAAGGCAGCCGCGTGGTTCTGCTCGGTCAGGTGGACACCATGAACAGCGCCTTCGCAGGCCTGCTGTTCGGCCTGCTTGGCGCGATTGCCCTGATCTACCTCCTGATCGTCGTGAACTTCCAGTCTTGGTCCGATCCGTTCGTGATCGTGTCGGCGCTGCCGGCGGCGCTGGCCGGGATCGTCTGGATGCTGTTTGCGACCCACACGACGCTGTCGGTGCCGGCCCTGACCGGCGCGATCATGTGCATGGGCGTGGCCACGGCGAACTCGGTGCTGGTCATTGCGTTTGCCCGCGAGCGCTACGAGGAACTCGGCGATCCGATTGCGGCGGCGCTCGACGCCGGATTCGTCCGCCTCCGGCCGGTGCTGATGACGGCGCTGGCGATGATTATCGGCATGACGCCGATGGCGCTGGGGCTGGGCGAGGGCGGAGAGCAGAACGCGCCGCTGGGCCGTGCGGTGGTCGGCGGATTGATCCTTGCCACATTTGCCACGTTGATGTTCGTGCCAGTGTTATTCAGTATGGTTCACAAGAAGATGCCCGCAAAACCTGCGACGGCACCGGAGATCGTTCATGCGACCTGATCAAGCCCCGCCGGTGTCGCCGCGCAAAATACGGCTCTATGGCACCGTCGCCCTCGGCGTGCTCGCGGCCGTGGTGGTGACCGGGATCATCAGCCGCTCGAAAGGCGATGCCGAACTGAAGCAGTGGACCGACGCCCAGGCCATTCCGTCGGTGGCTGTCGCGCTGCCCGGCACCAAGCCGCTGGACGCGACGCTCGATCTGCCGGGCCGGCTGGAAGCCTATTCCCGCGCGCCGATCTATGCGCGGGTCAGCGGCTATCTGAAAGGCTGGAAGGTCGACATCGGCGCGCCGGTCAAGGCCGGTCAGGAGCTTGCCGAGATCGAGGCGCCCGACCTCGACCAGCAATTGCTGCAGGCGCGCGCCGACCGCGCCAACGCGCAGGCCGCAGCCAAACTGTCTGCCGCGACGCTGTCGCGCCGCAAGACGCTGCTGGCGTCCAACTTCGTGTCCCAGCAGGAAATCGATGAGCGTTCCGCCGACCTCGCCAGCAAGGAAGCGCAGGTCAATTCGCAGCAGGCCAACGTGGAACGGCTGGAAGCACTGGCGAGCTACAAGACCGTCACGGCTCCGTTCGACGGCATCGTCACCGAGCGCAATACCGACGTCGGCGCGCTGATCAACGGCGGCACCGGATCGGGCGCTGCGATGTTCGTGGTGTCCGACGTCAAGAAGCTTCGCCTCTATGTGAACGTGCCGCAGAGCTATCTGCCCGGCATCAAGATGGGCGCCAAGGCGACTGTCACGGTGCCGGAATATGCCGGCCGCAGTTTCCCGGCGACCATCGAGGCGTCGGCGCAGTCGGTGGATGTGTCGTCTGGCACCACGCGGATGCAGCTCGCAATCGAGAACACCAAGGGCGAATTGCGTCCCGGCGCGTTCGCCAACGTGAAGCTCTCGCTGGCCAGCGAGGCGCAACCCCTGAGCATCCCGGCCAGCGCGCTGGTGTTCAACAACAGCGGTCTCCGGGTCGCGACCGTCACCGCCGGGGACAAGGTGCTGTTCAAGACCGTGACCATCGCGCGCGATCTGGGCCGCGACATCGAGATCGCCACCGGGCTTGCGCCGGATGACCGGATCATCGTGACGCCGCTCGATGGTATCGCGGACGGCGACCAGGTCCGTATCGCGGGCGCGGGCAAGGACGGCACGCCGCGCACCAGCTCCGCCAGCAGCACCAAGACCGAGTAGCGATCTCTCTACATTCGGTGGCTGCGGAACCGATCCGCAGCTTTTGCGTGAGCATTTGTCGCGGCCCTCAGGTGCCGCCGCCGCTTTAGAGTGCCGGGCGGAGGTCATCATGCAATCGATTATGGAAATGGCGGGCAGTTTCCGCATCGGTCCCCATCTTCTTGCGATGGCGGTCGCCTACATTCTGGCGCTGCCGATCGGATGGAATCGCGAGAAAGAGGAACGCAGCGCCGGGCTGCGGACGTTTCCTCTGGTGGCGCTGGCAACTTGCGGCATCGTGCAGGCGACCGAAGGCATGCTGGCGGGCCATCCCGAGGGAACGGCCCGCATCATCGAAGGACTGATGACTGGCATGGGCTTCATCGGCGGCGGTGCGATCCTCAAGACCGATAACCGGGTTCAAGGCACCGCCACGGCCGCAAGCCTGTGGGCTACCGGGGCGACCGGTGCAGCGGTCGGCCTTGGCGCTTACGACGTAGCCGTGGTGATCTCGGTTTTAACCTTCCTCACGCTCTGGATGCTTGCGCCTCTCAAACAGGAAGCCAAGAAGCAGGACTAGTCAGGCCTCTGCCCCTTAGCGCGTCGGACTGCCGACTTTGCCGGGATAGCCGGGGTTGGACGTGCTGTCGCCGGGCAGGCCGCTGGGCGATGCGCCGGTCCCGATCACGCCCGGCGTCGAGGTGTTCGGCACGCCGGGCTGATTGACGCCGGAGTTGCGGCCGGTGGTTGCCGGCGGTGGGGTGGTGGCAGCAGGCGGCGGCGGTGCCGGGGAGACACCCGGCGAACCGGCAGCCGAACCGCCCGGCGACGAGGGTGGGGCTGTCTGGGCCGATGCAGCGAGCGTCGATGCCGCAAGCGAAGCGGCCACCAGCGTTGTGAGCAGCAATTTACGTCGCATTAGAACCTCCATTGCTATGGGAGGTCCAACACATTGCGCGGCTCACCGTTCCGATGAGTTGCGCAATGCCTTCATGCGTGCCATGCCGTGAAAATAATCAGCGTGCCGCTGTTCGTGTCTTGGAACATTCACTGAAACCGCGCATTGTAAAATCTGCCGGCTTTTGGGATGAGCGTCATGCGTATCGTTGTCGCCCTCGCAGTTTTGTGTACCGTCTCCGCGCCTTGCCTGGCGCAAGAGCTGTCACCCAACTTCCTGAAAAAAGAACCGTATTTCCTGTCTCCTTGGTCCGTCGTCTACGTCGATAACGGTTCCTGCGGGGTTGGAAAGGTGCTGAAGGTCACCGGCGGGAGCGGCGCGCTCCGCCGCAAGAAGGCATGCGTCCCGATGGGGCCTGAGCAGGCGTCCCGGACGTTCGCGACACCCTGATCGTTTGCCTCCGGCCCTCAACGCTTCCGTCCTTCGTAAACATGGGGGCGGAGCCGCGACGCCCGCCTGAGATCGCGCCGGGCGTTCTGTCTGCCCCCGAGAGATCGCCGATGAGTCCGACCACCATCAAGCCGAAGACCACCACCAGGACCGCAATCAAGCTGCAGCGGCCGCCGCTCTACAAGGTGATCCTGCTCAACGACGATTACACGCCGCGCGAATTCGTCGTCATGGTGCTGAAGGCTGTGTTCCGCATGGGCGAGGAGACCGCCGGCCGCGTCATGCTGACGGCCCATCAGAAGGGCGCTTGAGTGATCGCTGTCTATACCCGCGACGTGGCCGAGACCAAGGCCAAGGAAGCGACCGAGCTTGGCAAGGCCAAAGGCTATCCGTTGTTCTTCACCACGGAGAAGGAAGAGTAGCGGCATTCGATTCTGCCGCCGTAATCCTGACATCATGGCTGCCAGTCCGCAGCGTCGCCTTGCCTGTGCGCCGCTTCGGACGGTAGCGTGAGGTCGATGACCTCAGATCCTGCGACAATTCTGCCGCCCTTGCTCACATGCATCGAGACGCTCAGTCTCGTCGCGCGTCACCTCGATCCGTCCGCATTCGGCGAGGTGATGGAGGCGGTGGGCACGCCGGACACTGCGCTGCGTGCTGCCTATTCCGAGTTCAAGCCTTCCGGTGAATCGGACGACGTTGGCAAACGGCTGATCGCTGCAAGTGATGAAGCGCTGTCGGCCTTAACTGAATTGCGCGCGGCGTTGGACGGTGGCGACATTCGCGCGGTGTTCAAGGCGCTGCGGCATCTGCCCCGTGCGCAGGAAGCACTGTATCCGCTGGCGTCGATGATCCCGGCGGTGAACGGATTTTTCCTCGATCCGTCTTTGCGAAGCGATGCCGTTGCATTGGCGCGCAATATGCAGCCGCCGCGCAACGGTGAGACCGGCGTCATGCATTTCGACAATGAGCCGCGCACGCGTGGCGGGTTCTCGCTTTACGTGCCGGAGACCTACACGCCGGATCGCGCGTGGCCGCTGGTGGTGGCGATGCACGGCGGCAGCGGCCACGGACGTGGCTTTCTCTGGAGCTGGCTGCGCGATGCGCGCTCGTTCGGTGCGATTCTTGTTGCGCCGACATCGGCGGGTAATTCGCTGGGCTCGACATGGGCGTTGATGGGTGACGACAACGACACGCCGAACCTTGCGCGCATCGTCGAACAGGTAAGCGCCAAATGGACCATCGATCCTCAACGAAAGTTACTCACAGGCATGAGCGATGGCGGCACGTTCTGCTACGTCAGCGCGCTCGATAACGGTTCGCCGTTCACTCATCTGGCTCCTGTGTCCGCGACCTTCCATCCGATGCTGATTTCGACGGCGGATACCGAGCGGATGCAGGGCTTGCCGATTTTCCTGACCCACGGCGCGCTGGACTGGATGTTTCCGGTCGAGGTTGCGCGGCAGGCGCGGCGCGCACTGAGTGCGGCGGGCGCGAACGTCACCTATCGCGAGATCGACGACCTCAGCCATACCTATCCGCGCGAGATCAACGCGCCGATACTGGACTGGCTGAAGGCGTAGCGGTGCGGATCATTGTCGGGATATACTGAACCGACAGAAACATCCCGAGACTTCCATGATCCGTTGTTCAAGTTCCATTGCCGCAAGTTTAGGCATCGCCGCGTTCGTACTGATCGCGACGCATACACCGCTGCGTGCGCAGTCCGCCGATCTGGTGCTGTGCGACCGGCTCGCCGCCGATCCGGCCGATCCGGACAAGCCTGCGGACGTGAAGGGCGTTGCGAATGTCGCCGCTGCCGACGTCGCGACCGCGATCAAGTTTTGCAAACAGGCCTCGGGTTCGCGGCGCGCGATGTATCAGCTTGGCCGCGCCTATGCTGCGAACCGCCAGAGTGCGGAAGCCATCGGCGCCTGGCGCAAGGCCGCCGACAAGGGCAGCACCTCGGCGATGGTCGAACTGGGCGTTGCCTATGCAACCGGGATTGGCGCTGCCAAGGACGAAGCCGCGGCGGCCAAGCTGTTCGAGCGCGCGGCGCAGGGCGGCAATCCGCGCGGCGTCAGCAATCTCGCCGCACTGTCCGGCAAGGGTGGCGCCGCACCTGCGGATGCAGC
>CALRLJ020000105.1:0-9967 GCA_943368635.1 Sediminibacterium ginsengisoli
CCTTTGCCGCCGGATCGGCCGGATCGGCACCGGCCAACGGGGCTGTTGGCGGCGCGCAATTACCAAGGGTCATCGCCGCAACGGCTAACCCCGCGATGATTTGTAACCTCCCGATAGAGATTGCCCTCGCCACCGATCGAACGGCAGCGCTCTTCGCCCCAAACTGCGCAAACATTTGTTTTCCCTAACCTACCGATGAATCATAAGTGCGCGTGCCCTCAATGGGCATTGCACCGTGTCTCAAAGTCAGATCAGGAAATGGGGGGGCGATATCTTGATGGCGCCGTGCTGTCGGCAAGATGCCGGTAGACAGCGGACTCGCAAGCAAATGTGTCAGACGATGGTTCGGTCATGCTCGCTAACGTCGCAGGCAATGCCGTCAGACAAAGCAATTCGCAGCACGGCGCGATATCGGCTTGATGCTTGCCGGAGCCGTGCGTTCCGATGACAGAAGATTGATCCGCATTTGCAGCGTCGTGCGACGGCTCCGGCTGCGAAGGTGTCTCCGAATGCGTGTATCCGGCTGCATTGTCATGCATGTGTACGCCGCCCGACATGGCAGCCATATTCATCGGGCCAGCACCAAGACCTTCCGCAGTCAAACAATGCGCGGTCCGACTGCCGTTGCCGAATGCAAATGAAGCACTCGGCGCGACTGCGCAGAGCAAATAAATCAAGGCGATGCCCCACCCTGCCTTAAACCGTCCCATTTTGCTCAGACGCGTCAACATTCGGTCTGTTACCAATCCTGTCTAATTGAGCTCGGAGCATAACTCCCGGCAGTTCCCCAGCCAATATGGAACCCGTATAGATTCATCGCTCTACCCGTCCCAAAACGTCCATCAATTCAGCAATTTTGTTACGCTGGTCGGTCTTGTTGCCACTTGCAATAGCATGCTGAACACAATGCGAAACGTGATCACGAAGGATTTCTTCTTCAGCGCGACGCAGCGCCGCACGTACCGCTGATATCTGCGTAACGATGTCGATGCAGTAGCGGTCCTCGTCAACCATGCGCGAAAGACCGCGCACCTGTCCTTCGATACGGTTGAACCGTTTTTGAACCGACGTCTTGATGTCTTCTCTCATGCTGTTTATATACCCCTACATGGTATGGGTTTCAAGTGGGTTTGGAGGCTAGGATGGAAAAGTCCAAAAAGGCAAATGCAGCACTACCAGTATCTTCCGGTTGCTGCTGCGGGTCGAAAAAGTCCGAACCGGTTCAGGCCACCCCAAAACAATCGTGTTGCGGCGGACACGGTGATCACGGCAAACATGACCACGCAGATGACAGTACGTCTTTTAAGGTAGTTGATCCGGTCTGCGGAATGTCGGTCGATCCTGCGACAAGTAAATATCGCTACGACCACGCGGCGCAAACCTACTATTTTTGCTCCGACGGATGCCGGTCAAAATTCGCGGCCGCGCCAGAGAAATATCTAACCAAAACCGCTTCAGAACCAGCCGTTCCGGAAGGCACGATTTATACCTGCCCAATGCATCCGCAGATTCGCCAGGTGGGACCGGGAGCATGTCCGATCTGCGGGATGGCACTAGAGCCCGAACTCGTCAGCCTCGACGACAAACCCAATCCCGAATTGACAGATATGACCCGCCGCTTCTGGGTGGGATTAGCGCTTGCACTCCCGGCCATTGTTTTGGAGATGGGCGGTCACTTGGTCGGAAGTCACGGCTGGGTTGACCAAACGATTTCTAACTGGGTTCAGTTAGGCTTCGCGACGCCTGTGGTTCTCTGGGCTGGCTGGCCCTTCTTCGTTCGCGGCTGGCAATCGCTTGTGACCCGCAATCTGAACATGTTTACACTGATCGCGATGGGCGTTGGTGTGGCATACGTCTACAGCGTCGCCGCAACGCTTGTCCCTGGCGTTTTCCCTTTGGCGTTTCGCAGTCACGACGGTGCAGTGGCTGTCTATTTTGAAGCTGCAGCCGTCATCACAATCCTGGTCCTTTTGGGACAAGTCCTGGAATTGCGAGCCCGAGAGGCAACCTCCGGAGCTATCAAAGCACTGCTTGACCTCGCGCCGAAGACTGCACGGCGAATCGATGATGCGGGTGCAGATCATGAGGTCGCCTTAGATAGCCTTGCTGTTGGCGACAGACTGCGTGTGCGTCCTGGTGAGAAAGTACCGGTCGACGGCATTATTGTTGAAGGCCGCTCTTCGCTGGACGAATCTCTTGTGACCGGTGAGTCCATGCCCGTCACTAAGGAGGTCGGTGCCAAAGTTATTGCGGGCACGCTCAATCAGTCGGGCAGCTTCGTTTTGCGCGCCGAAAAAGTGGGGCGCGATACCATGCTGTCGCAGATCGTGCAGATGGTGGCGCAAGCGCAACGCTCACGCGCGCCAATTCAGCGGCTGGCTGATCGCGTCGCAAGTTGGTTTGTGCCGATCGTGATAGTCGCGGCACTCATCGCTTTTGCTGCCTGGACGATCTTTGGGCCAGAACCTCGTTTCGCGTTCGGCCTCGTTGCTGCTGTCAGCGTTCTGATCATTGCTTGTCCTTGCGCCCTCGGTCTCGCAACCCCGATGTCGATTATGGTCGGTGTTGGGCGCGGAGCCCAGGCCGGTGTTCTTATCAAAAATGCGGAAGCTCTAGAGCGAATGGAGCGCGTCGATACGCTGGTCGTAGACAAAACCGGGACGCTAACCGAGGGAAAACCAAAACTCGTGTCGATCGTTCCCGCGCCGGGCTTTGGTGTGGATACGATTCTGCGGCTCGCAGCCAGCGTGGAGCGGTCAAGCGAGCACCCGTTGGCTGACGCTATCGTGCGTGCAGCAAAGGAAACAAATCTGACATTGGCCGCCGTCGAGGAGTTTGACTCTCCGACCGGGAAAGGCGTTACCGGCAAAGTTGATAACAAGACCATTCACCTTGGTAACTCGGCATTCCTGCAATCTCTGGCAATAGAAACAGTCTCGCTTGAGACCGAAGCAGAAAAGCTTCGCAGCGATGGCGCAACGGTGATCAACATCGCTGTCGATGGCAAATTGGCCGGAATTTTGGCAATCGCCGATCCTGTTAAACAATCGACCCCCGATGCTCTAAAGGCTCTAGCGGCTGAAGGCGTCAAGGTCATCATGCTAACCGGAGACAATCGAACAACCGCAAATGCTGTTGCAAAACGACTCGGAATTACCGACGTCGAAGCCGAGGTACTTCCAGATCAGAAGAGTGCGATCGTGCTCAAATTGCAAAAGCAAGGGCGCGTGGTTGCGATGGCGGGCGACGGCGTCAACGATGCCCCTGCCCTCGCTGCCGCAGAAGTTGGCATCGCGATGGGCACCGGGACAGACGTCGCGATGGAAAGCGCAGGAATCACGCTGCTTGGCGGTGATCTCGGCGGCATTGTCAGGGCCCGTCGTCTCTCGCAGGCGACTATGAGCAACATCCGGCAGAATCTATTCTTTGCATTCTTCTACAACGCCGCCGGAATTCCTGTCGCCGCCGGCATCCTTTATCCAACCTTCGGCTTGCTGCTTTCACCAATCATTGCTGCGGCAGCAATGGCGCTCTCTTCCGTGAGCGTTGTAGGCAACGCTTTACGGTTGCGGGTGGCACGCCTTTAAATTCATGCGACCAGAGTGTCGGCGTGAAGAGTTGGCACCGCTGTGCAACGCTCACTCGCAGGTGGTGGTTGACCGAAGAACAATGTTCGTATCGTTATCGATTGCGGGAACTTTCCCCGGCGTCTGGCGTCACCATCCAAGGAATTGAAATTGAACCGGATGGAGAAAACGAAATGTCTTACGGTCGCTTCGCTGCGATGATCGCGACATCTACTATTGTGATGTTCGGCCTCATGTATCTCAACACTTACGCCATCGACCACATCTTCTTTAGTCAGACTCGTGCGTGGATGGCGTTACTGATGGGCGCGGTTATGGCCGCCATCATGCTCGGCTTCATGCTCAAGATGTATCCCGACAAGAATGCGAATGTCGCAATCGCGGTTGCGAGCGTCTTAGTATTCGCCGCGTCACTGTGGCTCGTTCGAAGCCAGCAAACCGTCGACGACTTATCTTACATGCGTGCGATGATCCCGCATCACTCAATTGCTATCATGACGAGCGGGCGGGCCCACATTCGTGATCCACGCGTCCGAAAACTCGCCGATGGAATTATTGCTGCGCAAGTCAAGGAGATCGGCGAGATGAAGCAACTTATTGCGGATCTCTCGAAGAATCCGGTCCCGTCGAATGCGACCGATCTCCCGGCCGTCGGCGGAAGATAGTACGGTTAAGTCATCGCAAAAACGGCGCTCATCGACTTCCGCTCGGGGTCAAAAGCGGAAGTATACAACTCCAAACTTCACGTCCGTTCTTCAGCGGTGACCGGACATCAATTGAGGGCTACTGACACCCGTTCAATATAAGAGTTCGGGCGTATGTCGAGCCGTCGAGACAATCGACAGGGTGCACAAAGCGTCGTCTTCCACATTTAGCGGCATCAGCGATTTGCTATGCCACACTATGAATCGCAGTGGTTCGATTCCGTTTACAGGCTACTTTTTGCGCAGGTATTTTTGTGGGTATTTGGATAAACCGAACTGACGAAATCATCATATTTTCAGATTGTTAGCTGCTCAGTTCGATACCGGCCAGGCTCGCAGTCTGAACCGCCTGCACCAATTCCATAATCGCTCATTACGCGAACGGTTGATGTAGACGCCAGATAGAGAAGTCACCGTTGACCCCGATACAGATGTCACTCTCCGCGGTTTGTGCTGGGGAGTATTGGGCCGATGACGGTGATTGCGATGAGCCGGACGGAGATCGACCGGATGAGCGTGTTGCAGGATCTGGCGGCGAACAGGATCAAAGTTGCGGACGCCGCAGCGCTGATGGGGCTTGGCCGGCGTCAGGTATTTCGGCTGGCGAAGGCCTATGACCAGCATGGCCCGGAGGCCCTGGTCTCCCGCCGCCGCGGCCGGCCGAGCAACCGCTGTTATCCGACAACGTTGCGCGCCGAAGTCATCGGCATCATTCGGGAGCGCTATTGCGACTTCGGACCGACGCTGGCTGCGGAGAAGCTGGCGGAGCTGCACGGGATTCATCTGGCGCGCGAGACGCTGCGGCAATGGATGATGGCGGCGGGCCTGTGGAAGGATCGCCGGGCAAGGTTGAGGCCTGTGCATCAGCCGCGGTATCGGCGCGATTGCCTGGGCGAGTTGATCCAGATTGATGGCTCGGAGCACTGGTGGTTCGAGGGCCGCGGACCACAATGCACCCTGCTCGTCTACATCGACGATGCCACCAGCCGGCTGATGCACCTGCAGTTTGTCGAGAGCGAGAGCACCTTCGATTATTTTGCCGCGACCCGCGCTTATCTGGAGCGCTATGGCAAGCCGGTGGCGTTCTACTCCGACAAGCATGGCGTATTCCGGGTCAACAAGAAGGATGCCGCCTCCGGCGATGGCATGACCCAGTTTGGCCGGGCGCTGCACGCGCTGAATATCGACATCATTTGTGCCAACTCCTCGCAGGCCAAAGGCCGCGTGGAACGGGCCCATGGCACGCTGCAGGATCGGTTGGTGAAGGAGATGCGGTTGGGCGGCATCGATACCATTGCGGCCGGCAACGTGTTCCTGCCGGCCTTCATGGAGACGTACAATGCGAGATTTGCCAAGGCACCGTTCGACGATCGCGATATCCATCGTCCGCTGGCCGGGCATGACGACCTCGACGATGTCTTTGCCTGGAAGGAAGAGCGTTCGGTCTCGGTGAACCTGACGCTGCAGTACGACCAGGTGCTGTTCATGCTGGAGCCGACCCCCATCGCCCGATCGCTCGCCCGCAAGCGGGTCATGGTGATTGACTACCCCGACGGACGGCTGGCGATCCGGCACCACGGCGTCGATCTGCCCTATCGCACTTTCGATAAGCGGCCGCAGGTCAACCAGGCCGCGATCGTCGAGAACAAACGCCTCGGTCCGATCCTGGCCTATATTGCCGAACAGCAGAAGCAACTCGACATGTCCCGCTCGGCCAAGGCGCCGCGCCGCCGCGGCCAGAAGAACCACATGTTCAAGATCGGATAGATCCCGTGACCGTCACCGGCGGCGCGTTGCGCAATATGAAGGCTTCATGCGCCGCCCGCTTCCGCCAGATTTCAACCTCTAACCCGTAGAAAGGCGGCTATCCTGCTCCCCATCGAGTGACATTTCTAACTGGCGCAAATCGTGACTTCCCTAAATGGCGGCGACAGTTGATCCCCCGGGGCTCTAGCGCCTGTCGCAGAACCGAATGTGCAAATAATTCTGTGAATTATCGCATATGACGCGCGTATTTCGTGGCCCGCTTTACTTCGCCTTGAGCCTACTTCAACCTGCTCTCAATCGATTACGCGAATGGAGAGCAGGCATGGACGAGCAAGCTTTTACAAAGTCCGCCATTAGATTGGAGGATGATTTCGATGAGCACATCACACTTACATATGTCGAATTATCAAAGCTCCTCGGCAAATCGACGCCCAGTTGGTTGCCTTCTTGGTTTGAGTCTTTCTTATTGCCCAGCGCACAATATGACGTTCGCCTGGATGCACTGAAGCCTTCACGAGCCCAGCGCCTTAAGGTGCTTAAGCTAGATAAAGACTGTACTCTTGGTGTTTTACAGACCGCTCGCGCTTCGCGTGATGCAAGTTTAATCAAAAGTGTAATGTTGAAAATGAGTCGGATCGAGGCCGAAATTCTCAGTCTCACTCGGGCGAACGGCAAAGGTAAAACGGGACCGAACAAAGGCGCTGTTACACCTAAAGAGCTCTTGGCAGCTCGCTTGGTCGAACTGTACCGGTTTGTGAAGGGCAAGGATCCTTCGGCCCGGAATCAGAAATTAGCGCAAGCACTCGTTAGCTTGCTTGATACCCTGGGAGCTCTCAGAATTCCTATCGGAAATCGCTTGAACGGCACCAAAAAGGCATTTGAAACAGCGCTATCGGCGGGCCCCAAGGTGGACGACGTCGACTTGCGAGCGAATGATGCACTACACGACAAGATCGTTCTTGCGCGCATTCTTACACGCCGGTCGCTGAAGCAATGTGAGATCCGCGGGCGAGCACCATGGATTGTTCCTGGCATGAATGGCCCTGTGAATGTTTACAAACCTAAAAACTGAGATTTAGTACAGTTTTCGATGACCTGAAACTCCGACATGTACGTGTCCATCGTCCATGTTGGAGTTTTAGAAATGCCGCTTCCACCAGTTGTTATTCCGAAAGGGCCGCTTCAAGGGGCGGTCATCGCCAAAAATAATCGTATCGAGTATGTCTCCCCTTCGATCTTGCAGATCGACAGTCGGAATGCGCGTAAACATTCCCGCTCTCAGATACGTGCCATAGCCAAGAGCATAAAAGAATTCGGCTTCAACGCGCCGATACTCGTGGACCGCAATAATAAGATCGTTGGCGGTGAAGGTCGCCACGGCGCGGCCATGCTTTTACGGCTAGCAACAGCTCCGATTGTTCGTCTGGATCATCTCAGCGCCACAGAAGCTCGTGCTTATAGGATCGCGGACAACAAGCTATCGGACCGATCAAGTTTCGATGAAACGAAATTGGCGTTAGAGCTAAAGCATCTAACAGAAAACGCGCCTGATCTCGACATCGATGCGATTGGTTTTGAGCAGGCAGAGCGCGACCTTCTGATCCAGGGCTTGGATGCAACCGACCCTGATGAGGCCGACGACTTTCAAACCACATCAGTGCCCCCCATCACTAGGATCGGCGACTTGTGGTATCTGCACAATCACAGGATCATCTGCGCCAACGCTTTAGACGCAGGCTCCTACGCGGCACTGCTTGGGGATGAGCAGGCAATCGCCGTGTTTACTGACTTTCCCTACAACGTGCGAGTTCAAGGCCACGTCCGAGGTCAAGGCAAGCAGCCGCACGTCGAATTTGTCATGGCTTCTGGAGAAATGTCACGCCCCGAGTTCCAAGAGTTTTTGAAGGTCGCTCTTGGCCATAGCCGCGCGTATTCTCGTCCCGGCGCTCTCATCTACGGTTGCATGGACTGGCGACACATGCAGGACATTCTTGCCGCCGCAGCTGAGAATGACCTCGAGCTTATCAATGTCTGCATCTGGGTGAAAACGAATGGCGGCATGGGATCAATGTATCGGTCCCGGCATGAGGAGGTGTTTGTTTTCAAGAACGGCAAGTCGGCCCACATCAATAATGTCCAACTCGGACGATATGGTCGCAATCGCACGAATGTTTGGAATTACCCCGGCGCCAATGGCTTTGCTCGAAAGAACTCTATCGATGATTTCGACAGCCATCCCACGGTCAAACCCGTCCGTCTGGTGGCGGACGCAATCCTCGATAGCACTCATCAAGGCGACATTGTGCTGGACCCATTCTTGGGCAGTGGCACGACAATTCTGGCTGCCGAGCGCACCGGGCGACGGGGATTCGGCATCGAGCTTGATCCAGTGCATGTCGACACGGCAATTCGCCGCTGGGAGCGCATGACAGGCCAGAAGGCCGTCAATCAGGATGGTCTATCCTTCGAAGAAGTGGCTGTTCGACGCGCGGATGGGGCCATTGATGCACCGTAAACGCAGAGGTCCGCCCCAGAGTGCTGAGTCATCCGCAGACATCATGCGCAGACTCATCTTGGAGCCTGTGCCCATAACCCTTGCAGGCCAGAGCCGACAGGTGCCAGCGCTTGTCGCGATCATGACCGCGCTTTTCCAGCTCCAGTTCGCCGGCAATGCCAGAGCAAACGCAGTCTTAACGCGGTTCCAGAGTTTCGTGCCGCAGATCTCAGAACTCAAGATTGAATTCGAGAAAACTGATGACCGAACCGAGCAGTGACGATAACAGCGTCGGCTATGGCCGCCCGCCCAAGGCGCACCGCTTTAAAAAGGGCACATCGGGCAACCCAAAAGGCCGACCCAAGAAGCCGCCACTGGGCATTACGACGATCGTGGATGCATTCTTCAGTGAAGAAATTCCATTCTCGGAAGGCGGTAAGCGCAAGTTCGCCAAACGCGATGAGGTCCGACTCAAGGCTCTGCGCAGACACGCCATCGCCGGCAACGTAAGTTCAGCCGAGCAGATCATAAACATTCTCCAGAGCGGGTCTAAGTCGGGTCAAGGAACCACGCACGTGCTCGTACGCGGCGGACTGAGGGAAGACTGATCTTAAATCGAGCTCTGTTGCCAAACACTTCTACGTGGAGAAAACCCTATGAGCGCGCTGATGGATAACAGAGCCATTATTGACTTAGGCACACCGCATTCGGGTCAGCTCGCCGCCTACGCCGCGCTTAAAGGTCATCGCTTCAAAGCCATGCGAAGCGGTCGTCGCTTCGGAAAGACCGAATTTGCGAAACAATGGCTGGCAAATTCGGCCCTACGCGGCTTGGAGACCGGCTGGTTCTCACCGCAGCACCGAATTTCAACAGAGGTATTCGCACAATTCGCTGACATTCTTCGGCCTATCGCGAAGATCTCGAAGAGCGAAGGCGTGATCCGTATTCATGGTGGTGGTGTTATTCAATTTTGGACGCTCGAAAATTCGAATGCGGGCCGCAGCCGGGGCTACAAACGTGTAGTCATCGATGAGGCTGCATTCACCAAGAACGGCGACACCGGCGTTGACGGCTCAATGATGTCCATCTGGGAAAAGTCCATCAAACCGACACTCCTGGACTATGATGGTGAAGCGCTGGTGCTTTCCAACTCCGCCGGCAAGAACCCGGACAATTTTTTCTACCAGATTTGTACGGATCCTCGGTTCGGCTTCAGAGAATTCCACGCGCCAACCTCTGCTAATCCACTCCTGCCAAAGCGCCTTGACGGCGAGAGCGAGATCGCATGGCTGGCTCGGAGAGACGAAGTGTTCGAGCGCCTGAAGGCAGACAATGCCCCTCTTGTCTACGCGCAGGAATACGAGGCTGAGTTCGTCGATTGGAGCGGTGCCGCATTCTTCGCGAGAGAGAAGTTG
>CALRLJ020000106.1:0-9887 GCA_943368635.1 Sediminibacterium ginsengisoli
TGCAGGTGGAGCCTCCTGCCGTCCGCCAGCCATGCGATCTGCGGGAGCCGTGTCATGGGCGCGATCTCGGCTCAGAAGGTTGACGCGGCAGTTGGCGGATTTCCGTGCTGTCCTTCAATGACGCCAATGGCCGCACATGATCCATGTGACCGCCGAGTGCGGCATAATCTGACAGCCGCAAGGTGAACTCGATCGGAGCAACCAACGCCGGGGTCGGGACGTAGCCAAAGGCTCCTTCCGGCACTTGCGTAACATCGACCATGAAGGTGATTCCCCCACCCGGCCACACATAGACCGGCGCACCGCCGCAAGTGACAGATGTCAACGCATCCTTCACCGATCGCGTGAGCCGCACAGGATTGTCGGTGACGCCTGCTCTCAGCGATCCGCCCGCACCGCCCATGAACAAAACGGTACACAGGGCGGGTTCGCAGTTCTCCTGAATGCGCTCCACGGACAACTTGAGATCGGCCGGCATCTCCTTCTCGACGGGCTTCAATGCGTCATCGAGTTCGAAATACGCAGCGTGCTCACCCGTCGTGCTGACCATCATCATTCGCATTCCAGGATGCGCAGTTTTGGAATCGAACGGCCCAAGCACGGAGAGCGGATCGGAGATGTTGGTCCCGCCCCAACCGGTACCGGGCTCCGCGACCTGGAAATAACGCCCCGGTGTCGAGCGACGGCCCTTCATCTTGATGCCGGTGTCGGGAATATCGAGCAACTTGCCGGCCTGATGCTCAGACAAAACGCCGGTGATGTGATCGTCCACCACGACAACTTCATCGACTTTGCCATGCCACTGCTTGGCAAACATACCAATGGTCGCGGAGCCGCAGCCGACGCGCATGCGTTCTTCAGCCACGCCGTTGACTATCGGTGGATAACCGGCCTGCACCACCACCGTCGCGCCGCCGTCGATCGTCAATTCGACAGGTTTCCCGTTCGACAGATCCATCAACGCATCGCAGGTGACGCGACCTTCCTTTTTCGATCCTCCCGTGAGGTGGTGCACGCCCCCAAGGGACAACATCTGCGAGCCGTATTCGCCGGTCGTGACATGCCCGACCGCTTCCCCGTGCACGCGCACGATCGCGGTTTCGGGGCCAAGATAACGGTCCGTATCGATCTTCACCTTGACGCCGCAATAGCTGAAGATGCCCTCGGTCACCACCGTGACCATATCGACCCCGTCCACCTCGGAAGAAACAATGAACGGCGCGGGCTTGTAATCAGGATAGGTCGTGCCTGCGCCAATGGCGGTGACAAAAACGCCCGGCTCGTGAACAATCTTGCCATCCCAATCGCCGCCAGCCTGGAACGGAACCAGCCGACCGCCATGGGACACCGTGCGTTCGAGCACGACATGCGGGTCGACGCGCACCAACTCGCCGTTGTTGTTGGCATAGCGATCGCATGCACCGGCCGCACCGGGCTTGATGAAACACATCACCGGGCACGCATCGCAGCGGATCTTGTCTGCACTGCCAGCCGCGGCAACAGAATTAGCTTCAGTCAGCATGACCAAACTCGCGTGCGAGCCGACGAGAACTGACGGGCGGCATCCACGCCGCGAGGACAAAATTCAGTCAATCCACATTCGGGACTTTGTTCGTATACGAACGATGTTGCGCGCAGACCCGAAAGCTGTCAAGCGCCGCCGCGCACGAAAGCTGGAACTGCCGAATAAAAACTCAATTGCCTCCTTTCCGTGTTCACAAATCGTGCAATGCATCATCGTACGAAGCGCGCGTCGCGCGTGGCGCATCATGCGCTTGCACGTTTGTATACAAACGTTATCGTTGCCCGGCGACATTGCCGACCTTTTGCAGCGCAGCAGATCGGACCCTGAATGACCATGACGCAGAAGACGATCCGCCTGACGGTGAATGGCAGGATCCACGATGTCGGCGCTGCACCCGACACCGCTCTGCTTTATGTGCTGCGCAACGATCTTGAATTGAACGGCCCAAAATACGGTTGCGGACTGGGCGAATGCGGCGCCTGTACCGTAATCATCGACGGCGTGGCGGCGCGCTCCTGCGTTATCCCGATCAGCGGCTGCGTGCAGCGAAACATCCTGACGCTCGAAGGCCTCGGCTCGCGCGAACGCACCGACCCGGTGCAAGACGCTTTCATCGAGGAGCAGGCCGCACAATGCGGATACTGCCTCAACGGCATGATCATGACGACGAAGGCTCTTCTGATGCACAATCCACGGCCGTCGGAAGCGGAGATATTGCAGGCCCTGCGATACAATCTGTGCCGATGCGGCGCTCACATCGAAATCCTGCGCGCGGTAATGCGTGCTGCCGGTCATCCCGCGCAGGGACCGGAATGATGGCGACAAATCCACCGATGGACCGTGAGCATCTTTCCGGATCGCTGTCTGTGATTCGCCCGGCGCCTGCCATTGCAGGTGAAGCGACATTTGAGACCTTCATCAAGATCACCGCGAACGGGATCATCACCGCGTTCAATGGCCATGTCGATCTCGGGACCGGCATCCGCACCGCTCTCGGACAAATTGTCGCCGAAGAACTCGACGTCTCATTCGCCCGCGTCATTGTCGTGCTCGGCGACACGTCGCGCGTACCTAACCAGGGCGCGACCATCGCCAGCGAGACCATCCAGATAACCGCCGTTCCGTTGCGCAAGGCTGCCGCGCAGGCGCGTCATTTTCTGATGATGCGCGCCGCGCAGAAGCTCGAATTGCCCGAAAGCGAATTGTCGGTGGAGGACGGCCTGATCCGGGGCCACGACAATCGCAGCGTCAGTTACGGCGAGTTGATTGGAGACGAAACAATTCGGCTCGATCTTGCGGATGAGGTCTTCGTCAAGCCGGTCGAATCTTACAAAATCGTTGGGCAGTCAACTCCGCGCGTCGATCTTCCAGCCAAGGCCACCGGCGAGCTTGTCTATGTGCATGACGTGCGCGTGCCCGGCATGCTGCACGGACGAGTGGTGCGTCCACCCTACGCGGGTGTCGATGCGGGAAATTTTGTTGGAACCAGCCTGATTGCCGTCGATGAGTCGTCGGTTCGCGATATTCCCGGAATCGTATCTGTCGTGCAGATCGGAGACTTCGTCGGGGTCATTGCGGAACGCGAAGAGAATGCAATCAAGGCGGCTGGGCAACTCAAGGTGACATGGAAGCCGACGCCGACCCTGCCCGATCTCAAGGACATCGAGAACGCACTGCGCGCCAATCCGAGCACGCCGCGCACCCTGCTCGACAAGGGCGATGTCGATGCCGCCATCGGGGATGCCGCAAAGCCGATGCAGCGGACCTACATCTGGCCCTACCAGATGCACGGATCGATCGGACCGTCATGCTCGGTTGCCGACGTCCAAGGCGACGTGGTGCGCGTGTGGTCCGGTACACAAAATCCCCACATCTTACGATCCGACCTGGCCCTACTCCTTGCACTGCCGGAATCGCAGATCGACGTGATCCGGATGGAGGCTGCCGGTTGCTATGGCCGCAATTGCGCCGATGACGTCTCCGCCGACGCCGTGCTGCTGTCGCGGGCGGTCGGCCGGCCGGTGCGCGTACAGCTGACCCGTGAGCAGGAGCACGAATGGGAGCCGAAAGGCACCGCGCAGCTGATGGACGTCAATGGCGGTCTGCGCGCCGACGGCAGCGTCGCTGCGTACGATTTTGCGACGCGCTATCCGTCCAACGGTGCGCCGACGCTGGCGCTGCTGCTGACAGGCACCATCCCGCCGGCACCCGCCGTCTTCGAAATGGGCGACCGCACCGCGATCCCGCCTTACGATTACGACGCCATGCGGGTCGTCGCGCACGACATGCCCCCCCTCGTGCGGGCATCATGGTTCCGGGGCGTGTCTGCATTGCCCAATACGTTTGCGCACGAATCCTACATCGATGAACTCGCAGCCGAAGCAGGCGTCGATCCGATCGAATACCGCCTGCGGTACTTGAAAGATCCGCGTGCGGTCGATCTGATCAAGGCCATCGCCAAGCGCGCCGATTGGAATCCACGCCCGCTCCGGAAAGAACAAGAGTCTGAGGGAGACATCGTGCGTGGGCGCGGTTTCGCCTACGCACTTTACGTTCACAGCAAATTTCCTGGCTTCGGTGCAGCATGGTCAGCCTGGATTGCGGATGTCGCGGTCAACAAATCGACCGGCGACGTGAGTGTGACCCGCGTTGTTGCCGGGCAGGATTCCGGCCTGATGATCAATCCGGACGGCGTGCGCCACCAGATCCACGGCAATGTCATCCAATCCACCAGTCGCGCGCTGATGGAAGAGGTCTCGTTCGACAGTGCAGCCGTGACCAGCCGGGAATGGGGTGCCTATCCGATCATTACATTCCCGGATATTCCCAAGATCGACGTCCTGATGTTGCCGCGCCAGGATCAGCCCCCGCTCGGCGTCGGTGAATCCGCGTCAGTCCCGAGCGCTGCGGCCATCGCGAATGCCATCTTCGATGCAACCGGCGTGCGCTTCCGCGAATTGCCATTTACACCCGACCGTATTCGGGCCGGGCTGGAAGCCGCCAAGGCAAAGCCTGCACCCAGCATTCTAAAAAAGCGCGGTGTCATCGCAGGCATAGCTGCGCTCTGTACCGCCGTCGCCGGTCTTGCAGCGACTGCAATGCCGTGGCGATCCGCGATTGCGCCCATCGCGCGGCCGGACGCCTCGATTTACACCGCAGCGACCATTGCACGCGGCCAGCAACTTGCGGCACTCGGCAACTGTGCCGCCTGCCACACCGATGCAAACGGAATCGTCAACGCCGGCGGCCGTGCGCTTGAGACACCGTTCGGCGTCATCTACAGCACCAACATCACCCCCGATGTAGAGACCGGCATTGGGGCATGGTCCTATCCGGCATTCGAACGGTCGATGCGCGAAGGCGTTCATCGCGACGGCCGGCACCTTTACCCGGCCTTCCCTTACAATCATTTCGCAAAGACAACCGACGCCGACCTGCAAGCGCTCTACGCTTATCTGATGGCGCAAACGCCTGTATCTGCGGTCAATCGCGAGAATGCGCTGGCATTCCCTTTTAACCTCCGCCCTTTGATGGCGGGCTGGAATACGCTCTTTCACAAGCCGGCCGTCTTTGAAGCCGATCCGACGCAATCGATGGTGTGGAACCGCGGGGCCTATCTTGTCGAAAGCCTCGGTCATTGCGGCGCTTGCCATACGCCGCGCAACGCATTGGGAGCGGAGAGAAAGGCCAAAGCGCATCTGGCGGGCGGAACGGCGGAAGGTTGGGAAGCACCGCCGCTCACATCACTTTCGCATGCACCTATCCCATGGAGCGAGAACGAACTGTTCGCCTATTTGCGGACCGGCATCTCTCGTTTCCACGGCGTGGCCGCAGGCCCGATGGCACCGATCGTCAAAGACCTTGCAGGAGTGCCCGATAGCGATATCCGTGCCATGGCCGTTTATCTCGCTTCGTTCAACGACACCAAGATCACCCCGGTAGCACAAGAAATGCTGGCAGCCAGGCTGGAAACCATAACCAGCGTAAAGGCGGTCACTGCATCGGCTCTGGGCGCGCGCATCTATGACGGCGCATGCGCGGTTTGCCATCAAATCGGCGGTCCCGCCTTGTTCGGCAGCAAGCCCTCGCTGGCGCTCAACAGCAATGTGCACAGCGCCTCACCCGACAATCTGATTCAGGTCATCTTGCAGGGCATCGAACAGCCGGTATCCAGCGATCTCGGCTATATGCCGGCCTTCAAGGGCAGCCTGAACGATGGACAGGTCGCGGAGCTGATTTCCTATCTCAGGCAGCAGTTCGCTCCGGACAAAGCACCATGGACCGACGTCACAGCGACCGTTACCCGGATCCGGCAATCCGGGCGGCCATAAAAACATGCCGGATGGCTGGTTGCCTGCGATAGAGCCGGATATGATCCCGATGATCCGGTTCTGACATTCGTACGCACTCCTTCGCAGGCACATTAACGAATGCCAGAACCGGATCATTGGGATCATAATTCGCTTGTGTCCTTTCGTATCCGGCGTCCGCCCGGAAGGCGCTGCGAAGTGAAGCGAACGCCGGATACGGGACACAAGCATGGCTATTACAGATATTGCGTCGCGGACCTACAATCATGGCTGGCGGCTCGATCCGATCGTGCGCAGCCTGCTGGATACCGATTTCTACAAGCTCCTGATGCTTCAGATGATCCGGAGATTCTATCCGGATGACCATGTGACGTTTTCGGTGATCAACCGTACCCACCACGTGCGTCTCGGAGAGGTCATCGACGAGGGAGAGCTTCGCGCCCAGCTCGATCACGCCCGCACGGTTCGCTTCAGCAAGAAAGAATTGATCTGGCTCGCGGGTAATACATTCTACGGCAAGACCCAGATGTTCTCGCCAGACTTCATAAGCTGGCTCGCCGCGTTCCGGCTCCCGGAATACGAACTGCATACAGTCGATGGCCAGTACGAGCTGCACTTCCACGGGCCATGGACTCATACGACCATGTGGGAAATTCCGGCACTCGCCATTATCAACGAGTTACGCTCGCGGCAGGCCATGAAGGGACAAGGACGGTTTGTTCTCGACGTTCTCTATGCCCGCGCCAAGGCCAAACTCTGGAGCAAGGTCGAGCGGCTGCGCAAGCTGGAAGGCCTGCGATTGTCGGACTTCGGAACGCGGCGACGGCACGGATTCCTCTGGCAGCGCTGGTGCGTCGAGGCTGTCAAGGAAGGGCTTGGCCCGGCATTTACCGGAACCTCGAACGTGCTGCTGGCGATGGACAACGATCTGGAAGCGATCGGCACCAACGCACATGAACTGCCGATGGTGGCCGCCGCGCTGGCGAAGGACGATACCGAACTGCGGTGGGCGCCCTATCTCATCCTCGATCAGTGGCGCCACACCTATGATGGCAACCTGCTGATCGCCCTGCCCGATGCGTTTGGTACCAAGGCCTTCCTCCGCGACGCGCCCGAATGGGTGGCGGACTGGACAGGATTTCGTCCGGACAGCGCTCCACCGATCGCCGCCGGCGAAGAGATCATCAAGTGGTGGAAAGAAAAGGGACGCGATCCAAAGGAGAAGCTTCTGATTTTCTCCGACGGCATGGATGTTGGATCGATCGAGGAAACACATCGGTATTTTTCCGGGCGCGTCAGGACCAGCTTCGGCTGGGGCACCAATCTGACGAACGACTTCGTCGGATGCGCACCCGATGGCACCGCCGACCTCGATCCGATCTCGCTGGTCTGCAAGGTCACAGCGGTCAATGGACAACCTGCCGTGAAGCTCTCGGACAATCCGGAAAAAGCCACGGGAAATGCGGCCGAGATTGCACGCTATTTGCGTGTGTTCGGCAACGCAGGGCGTGTACGTGCCGCGGTACATGTGTAATTGGCGACGTTCGCCGCGACAGTTTCAATTTGAAATTTCGGCGTGTAAATAGCACACAATGGAATTGACGGCCTGAGTGGATGCGGGCGCCGGTACGGGGACAAATCGATGAAGGTTACAATCAACATTGACTGCACACCGCTGGAAGCGCGGGAATTTCTCGGGCTTCCGAACATCCAGCCGATGCAGGAAAAAGCGATGAAGCAGCTTGAGGAAAAGCTGCTCTCCGGTGTCGCCAGCATGTCGCCAGATGCGATCCTGAAGAACTGGATGTCGTTCAACCCCGAGCAGATCGGAGACATGTTCAAGATGTTCGGCGGGCTTGGCGGCACAAAGAAGTAGGTTGCGATTTCAACTTCTACAGTGAGACCGCATAAACTTCGTATTCTTCACGAACCGTTCCGATATGGTCACGCATGGCGTTCGCCGCGCCCGACTTGTCGCCGCGCATGATGGCGACAACCACTCTGTCGTGCTCAACGTAAGACTTCGCAAGGCGACCAAGATTGCGGAACTGCGCACGCCGGAACGGTTGGACGCGAACCCGTGTCGCCAGCGTCATCTCCGCAACATAACCATTTTGAGATCCAGCATAGATCGCGTTGTGGAAAGCTTCATTCGTTTCATGAAACAATTGCGGGTTGCCATCGTAGCTCAGGAGCCGCAGTCGCTCATGCAGCGCTTCCAACTCGCGACGCTGCATCACCGGCATCCGTTCGGCGGCAAGTCCGGCACATAGAGCCTCAAGTTCCGCCATCGCTTCAAACATGCTGTTGAGTTGCTCAATGGTCGGTCGTGCCACCACCGCGCTGCGATGCGCGCGCGAATTGACGAGTCCGCTGGCGACCAGCTGTCGGAGCGCTTCGCGGACCGGCGTACGCGACACATTGAAACGCCGGGCAATCTCGGACTCATCGAGTGATGACCCCGGCTCAAGCGCCCCACGTACAATATCGTCGGCCAACTGTAACCGCAGCTCCTCCGCAAGCGTGCGCTTCGCAGCCGGAACCGTCCCGCGCAACAAAGGCGAACCCGGCTCGCTGACGCCAGACGGATCACCGGTCGATGCTCGTGACATGTCAGGCTCAAGAATCATGGGTTTTCATTCGGCGCGTCGATCAGACTGACATGCGCTGCGACGATCCGCCAGCCTTCCGGGAACCGAACCCAGGTCTGCATCTGCCGTCCGACCTTGCCGGACTGGGATGCTCGATGAAACAGCGTGGAAGCTACAGCGGAGTCGCGGCCATAAGCGGTAATGACGGTTTTCGACAGATCCCGCATCAAGCCTGCGGGATTGCGTGCAGCGCGGAACGCCGCGATTGCCTCATATCCATAGAGGTTTTCACCAATCCCATAGCGAAGAGTCCGGGGATCTTTGTGAAATAGCGCATCAAGGGTCACAACATCGTTGGACGTCAGCGCCTTTTCGTAACTCGCGAAGGCTTCACTGACTTCTGCAACGACATCCGGCAAATCGACATCCAATGCCATCGTTAAATACCCTTCGGGCGCGGCGCGTAAACGACGCCTGCCTGTTCGAGAACCTGCGCGACACGCAATGCGATGTCCTCTCGCCACGGTGCGGCAATTATCTGCATACCGATGGGCATCGGATCAAGTGGAACCGGCACCGCCACAACGGGAAGCCCGATAAATGAAATCGGCTGGGTGTGTATACCGATATTGGCACGGACCGGCAGTTCGACCCCGTCAAGGGTGAATGTCGCCTGCCCCGTTTTCGGCGCCACGCAAGGTGTCGCAGGCGCGAGGATCACATCGACAGTCTTGAACAGTTCAAGCACCTGCGCACGATACCAGCGGCGAAATTTTTGGGCGCGATCGACGAAGACCGAGGGAACCATCGCACCTGCAAGAAGCCGATCGCGCACGACAGGATCAAAATCGTTCGGGCGGGAGCGAAGCCGGTCAAGATGCAGCGAAGCCCCCTCGCAGTTGGAAATTACGTAGGCCGCTGCCCGTGCCCGCGCAGCTTCGGGGATTTCGACCTCCCGCGTCGCCGACAAGGCCTTGGCAACACACGCAACGGCTTCCTGTGCTTCAGGAAGCAGATTTTTCTTGAAATATCCTCCGGCAACCGCGATCCGCAGCCCATCAATCCCCTTCGCAAGCGACGGTGTGACAGCCTCGATGGGGAGATCGACACACGCGGCATCTTCGGCATCAGGCCCCTGCATCACGTCGTAGGCCAGCGCCAGATCACGTGTCGTTCGTGCAAACGGTCCGAGGTGGTCGAAACTTGTGACGAATGGAAAAGACCGCGCGCGGGACAGCCGCCCGTAAGTCGGCTTCAGGCCAAAGATGCCGCAAAACGAAGACGGTACGCGGATCGATCCGTTGGTGTCGGAACCCAACGCAAGCGGAACAAGCCCTCCGCCGACTGCGCCGCCCGATCCGCCGGACGACCCGCCGGTCATCCGCGTGAGATCGTGCGGATTGCGCGAAGGACCGTCATGCACGTTCTCGCCCGTGAAGTCATAAGCATACTCGCCCATAT
>CALRLJ020000107.1:0-9857 GCA_943368635.1 Sediminibacterium ginsengisoli
GTGATCATGAAAGCAGAGACAATGGAACAGCCCGCATCCGCCTACTTCATGGAGGAGCGTCACGATCCAAATGAGACGCACACCTTGTCCGTGCTCGTGCAGAACGAGCCAGGCGTGCTTGCGCGCGTGATCGGCCTGTTTTCCGGGCGCGGTTACAACATCGATAGTCTCACGGTGTCGGAAACCGAACATGCCAAGCATATGTCGCTCATCACCATTGTGACGACCGGCACGCCGATGGTGATCCAGCAGATCAAGCACCAGCTCGACCGCATGATTCCGGTCTATCGCGTGGTCGATATGACGCTGACCGGCCGCGCGATCGAGCGCGAGCTTGCGATGGTCAAAGTCAAAAGCACCGGCGATCAGCGGATGGAAGCGCTGCGGTTGTCGGAGGCATTCCGCGCGCGCGTGATCGATGCCACCACCGACAGCTTCGTTTTCGAGATCACCGGGGGCACTACCAAGATCGATCAGTTCGTCAACCTGATGGTGCCGCTCGGGCTGGTCGAAGTGTCGCGTACCGGCGTCGCTGCGATCTTGCGCGGTCCGGACGGAATGTAATCGCACGCTGCCCTGTCCATGAAACCGATCGATTTCGCGCTGGCCATCGCTGTGGCCGTGATCTGGGGAGTTGGCTTTGTGCTGACCCGGATTGCGGTCGATGAGATATCGGCGACGTTGCTGACGGCGCTGCGCTTCGGCATCACGGCGCTGCCGTGCTTGTTTCTGCCGCGTCCGAAGCTGTCATGGGGATTGATCGTCGCGATCAGCTGGCTGCTGGTCGCGCAGTTTCTGGCGCAGACCTATGGCCTGGCCCACGGCGTGCCGGCTGGATTGACTGCGGTGATCGTGCAGAGCCAAGCGTTGTTCACGGTGGCTTTCGCAGCGATATTCCTGCGCGAACTGCCGACGCGGCTTCAGGTGCTTGGCATTGCGATCTCAATGAGCGGATTGCTGCTGATCTGTTTCACGGTCGGTTACGATTTCAGCGTGTGGGCTTTTGCTGTGCTGATGACTGCGCCGATCAGCTTTGCGGTCTCGAACCTGCTGCTGCGCCGCGCGCAAGGCGTATCGATGCTGGATCTGTTTGCGTGGATCGGTCTTCTGGCGATGGTACCGTTGCTGACCGTGTTGTTGGTGGTCGATGGACCGGCGATGACGCTGCATGCGCTCAGCCAAATGTCGCTGTTGGCCGCGGTCTGCGTGGTGGCGGTGGCATTGCTCGGTACCACGCTCGGCTACTGGATCTGGGGACGCTTGCTGCGGCAGTATTCCGCAGCACAGGTGGTGCCGTTCGCGCTGCTGGTGCCTTTCATCGGGGCGGGCGTATCGAGTATCGTTTTCGGCGAGACGTTCGGTCCCTTGCGCCTGACCGGCATGATCGTTGTGGTGCTGGGTATAGCCGTCATGTTGCTCTCGCGCCGCCCGCCGCCCCTCGTTGAAGTGGCCTGATGTCATGATCTCCCAGCCGCTCGCCATCGCGTTCATCGTTTTCGCTGCCGCCGCGCTGTTCACGCCGGGGCCGAACAACATCATGCTGATGGCATCCGGTTTGAACTACGGATTCCGCCGGACGCTGCCGCATGTCGCAGGCGTCACCATCGGCTTCTCGTTTCTGGTGGCCGTGATCGGCCTCGGCCTCGGCGCGGTATTCGCGGCCTATCCGGTGCTGCATACGATCCTGAAATATGCCGGTGCGGCCTATCTGGTTTACCTCGCCATCGTGATTGCGCTGTCCGGTCCTGCGGATACCGAGGGGACGGGCGAGGGGAAGCCGATGACCTTCCTCGGAGCGGCGATGTTCCAGTGGGTCAACGTCAAGGGCTGGGTGATCGCGGTGGGCGCGATTACCGCCTATGCGGCCATCGCGGCCTATCCGCTGAACATTGCGGCGCTGTCGGTCCTGCTGTTCCTGATCGGACTTGGCTCGTCGCTGACCTGGGTGCTGCTCGGCACCTCGCTGCAGGCGCTGGTGAAGTCACCCCGTGCGGTCCGCATTTTCAATATCGTCATGGCCTTGCTTCTGCTGGCCTCACTCTACCCCGTTCTGAAGGAGCCCTGAGCTAGTTGCACTGCAGAAATGGGGCTCGCGGGCTTGTCTCGCGGCACCAGCCGCCCTAGAAACCGGCGGCAATTCATCCGGGTCCAATAGACCTGACCAACCCAAAAAATGACAGAAATGGCCAATCGGGGCCGCCTGATAAGGAAAACGAAGATGCGAGTTTACTACGATCGCGACGCCGACCTGAACCTGATCAAGGGCAAGAAGGTCGTCATCATCGGCTACGGCAGCCAGGGCCACGCCCACGCGCTGAACCTGAAGGATTCCGGCGTCAAGGACGTCGCCATTGCGCTGCGCAAGGGTTCTGCGACCGCCAAGAAGGCTGAGGCAGCCGGCTTCAAGGTGATGGAAGTCGCCGAGGCCGCCAAGTGGGCCGACGTCATGATGATGCTGACGCCTGACGAATTGCAGGGCGACATCTATCGCGATCACCTGCACGACAACATGAAGCAGGGTGCTGCTCTGCTGTTCGCGCACGGCCTCAACGTGCATTTCAACCTGCTCGATCCCCGTTCCGATCTCGACGTGCTGATGATCGCGCCGAAGGGTCCGGGCCACACCGTGCGCTCCGAATATCAGCGTGGCGGCGGCGTGCCCTGCCTGATCGCGATCAGCAAGGACTCGTCGGGCAATGCTCACGATCTCGGGTTGTCCTACGCATCCGCCATCGGTGGCGGTCGCGCCGGCATCATCGAGACCTCGTTCAAGGAAGAGTGCGAAACCGATCTGTTCGGCGAACAGGCCGTGCTGTGCGGCGGCACCGTTGAATTGATCCGTGCCGGCTACGAGACGCTGGTGGAAGCCGGCTACGCGCCCGAAATGGCGTACTTCGAGTGCCTGCACGAACTGAAGCTGATCGTCGACCTGATCTATGAAGGCGGCATCGCCAACATGAACTACTCGATCTCCAACACCGCCGAGTACGGCGAATACGTCACCGGTCCTCGCATCGTCACTGCCGAAACCAAGGCCGAGATGAAGCGTGTGCTGGCCGACATTCAGTCCGGCAAGTTCACCCGCGACTGGATGCTGGAGAACAAGGTCAACCAGGCGTCGTTCAAGGCAACCCGCGCCCGCGCCAACGCGCACGACATCGAAGCGGTTGGCGCCAAGCTCCGCGACATGATGCCGTGGATCAAGAAGGGCGCGCTGGTCGACAAGACCAAGAACTGATCGAAGCTGCTTTTTGAGGCAGCAGGCCGGCCGCCTTCGGGCGGCCGGCCTTTGTTTTTGGCCGATACCTGAACGCCCGTTGAACACCTCAACAGCCGCCGAGAAATATGTCGTGGGTCAATCGCTTGCGGCTGCATGACAGTTCAATTACATTTTTGTGACACGTCGCGATTTCCGGTCGCGCGGTTGCCTCCTGGATACCTCCAGTCAAGGCTTGAGGACGCCGGGTTGCAGTTTGCGTGAGGCCATGTCGTCGCTGCCGCCGACATCAGGACCGCCCCCGACCGTTCCACCTACGGACGTTGTTGCGCGCGGTCTTGCGCCTGCCGGGTTCTGGCGTCTGTCGGCTGTGGCCGCACCGCATCTCGCCGCACTCGTCATCATGTTCCAGACGGAGTCCGATTTCGGATCGCGGCTTGGGTTCCTGCTAACATGGGGCGTGCTCAACTTCCTCTGGATCGCCGTGCTACGGCGTCCGGCGCTGTCCAGCGCGCTGTCGCTGACGCTGGTCGTCATCCTGATCCTGTTGTCGCAGCTCAAGCACGACGTCGTGCAAATGACCGCGAACTTTGTGGATCTGATGGTGATCGACCACGACACCGTCGCGTTCCTGTTCACGATTTTCCCGAACCTGCGCTGGTCGGCGATCGGTGCCGCCGCCGTGACGCTGCCGTTGATGTATGCGTTGTGGTGGCTGGACCCGTTCCGAATTCGGCGGTTGCCCGCGACGGCGCTCGCGCTGGCCTGTCTTGCTGCATTGGTCGGGCTTGCCAAGACATGGCCGGATGAGGCCTGGCGCGGCTATTACGATGACGGCTACGTATCGAAGTTTGCAGGTTCGGGCGTTACTGCGGTGTCCGACTTCATCAATTACGGATTCATGGAATCCGATGCGGTGGTGACCGAGCGGCTGAAGCTGCCGCTGGTCGACTCATGCCAGCCCGCCGGGCGGCGCCCGAACATTGTGATGATTCATGACGAGTCGAGCTTCGACATCCGCACGGCGCCCGGCATCAAGGTGCCCGCCGGCTATGGCAGTCATTTCCAATCCTACGATGGAAAGGCGCGGACGTTCCTCGCAGAAAGTAACGGCGGTCCGAGCTGGTTCACCGAATACAACGTGCTTGCGGGTCTGTCGTCGCGTTCGTTCGGTCCGTTCTCGTATTTCGTGACGCGCATTGCGTCCGGCCGGGTTGACCGCGGCCTTCCTCTGGCGTTGCGCCGATGCGGTTACAGCACGATTTCGCTTTATCCGGCCTATGGCGCGTTCATGAGCGCACGCGGATTTCAGACCACGACGGGGATTCAGGATTTCTACGATGCACGCGCACTGGGCGCGAAGGGGGTCGAGCCGGATCGCTTTTTCTATCAAAAGGCGGCCGGATTGCTGGCCGGGAAAAAGCCGACGCAGCCGGTGTTCATGTTCGTCTATCTCGCGGCCAATCATTTTCCGTGGGAAACGAAGTTCCGATCCGAGCTAACGCCGGGTTGGCGCGCGCCGGGCAACGCGCCGGTGATCGACGAGTATCTGCGGCGGCAGGCGATGAGCGCCGAGGATTATCGTACGTTCGTTTCCGGCTTGAAGAAGCAGTTTCCCGGCGAGCCGTTCCTGATCGTGCGCTATGGCGATCATCAGCCGGAGTTCTCGGCGCATATTCTTGAGCCGAAGCTGACGCAGGCGGACGTATCGAAGAAGCTGATGGCCTATGACCCGCGCTACTATGCGACCTACTACGCCATCGACGCGATCAACTTTAAACCGGTGGAAAGCCCGACGGCGATGCAGACCATCGATGCGGCTTATCTGCCGCTGGTGATTCAGGATGTTGCGGGCATTCCGCTCGATCCGTCATTCGAGGAGCAGAAGAAGATCATGCTCCGCTGCAATGGACTGTTCTACGCATGCAAGGACGGGGCAGAGGCGCGGCGCTTCAACCGTCTTCTGATCGACGCAGGGTTTGTGAAAAACCTCTAGCGCTTTGAAATTGTCTCCCACAGCCACCGGGCCACCGCGTCCGGGGAACTGTCGGCGTTGCCGCCGGCAGCGCGCAGGTTGGCCTCACGCATAGTGGCAATATCGATTTTACCAAGCAGTGGTTGCAGCGCCTGACGCAGCGTCTGGTCTCCGGCGTGCTTTGGCGAGATGAGAACGATGGCATCGTAAGGCGGGATTGCTGACTTCGGATCTCCCAGAACCACAAGATCGTATTTCGCAATCAGCCCGTCGCTGGTGTATCCCGCGATCACATCGACGTCGCCGGAAGCCGCCGCCGCATACATGAAGTCCGGCTGCATCTGCCGCTGCTGGCGGAAGGACAGGCCGTAAGCCGATTTGATGGATGCCCATTCCGGCCGCGAAAAGAATTCATAGTCACCGGCAATCGAGAGCGACGATGCGCGCGGCGCGAGGTCAGAGATGGTGCGGATGCCGAGTTCTTCGGCGCGCTTGCGCGGCATCACCAGCGCATAGGCGTTCTCGAAGCCGAGTTCACCGAGCAGGGAAATCCCGTATTTGTCTTTGAGCGTCGTTGTCAGATCGCCCAGCAACTCCTTGCGCGGCTTGATGCCGGTACGTTTAAGCTGGTTGGCCCACAGCGTACCGGAATAATCGACGTAGACGTCGATGTCGCCGGAGGCGAGCGCCTCGAAGATCACGTTGGAGCCGAGGCCTTCGCGCGAGCTGGCCGGTAGTCCCGCCGCCTGAAGCCGTTGGGTCATCAATGCAGACAGCACGTATTGCTCAGTGAAGGTTTTTGCGCCGACAATGATGGTTGTCTTCGCGCGAACCATCGCAGGCATCAGGGTCGCTGCGATCAGCGCCACAAGGCCGAGGCAGCCGAGAACGATGCGCGCGCGGCTGTGCAACCGCACGCCGCCTTCGATCAGCGCGAGCAACTGGTCTACAGCCAGCGCGAGCACTGCCGCTGCAACGCAGCCGAACAGCACGAACACCCAGTTCTGGGTCTGTAGTCCGGCGAAAATATAATTGCCCAGACTGGTCTGGCCGATCGGCGTGGAGAGTGTCGCGGTGCCGATCACCCAGACGGCCGCCGTGCGGATGCCCGCCATGATCACCGGCAGCGCCAGCGGCAGTTCAACCATGGTCAGCGACTGCCGCTGGGTCATGCCGACGCCTTCGGCGGCCTCGATGATTGCCGGATCGATGCCTTGCAAGCCGGTAATTGTATTCCGCAACACCGGCAGCATACTGTAAAGCGCGAGCGCCAGCACGGATGGCAGGAATCCGAATGCAGAAAAGCCTTGTCCGAACCACTGCAGCGACAGCGCCGCGAGCGCCAGCAGCAGCGGATAGAACAGTGCCAATAGCGCAAGGCCCGGTACGGTCTGCACAATGCTGGCGATGCCGAGCGCAATGTCGCGCAGCAGCGGCTGCCGCCTCACGATCAGCGCCAGCGGAAAACTGATCGCGAGGCCGAGCGCCAAGGCAGCGAGGCTGACACGGACATGATTGCCGAGATAATCCGGCAGCCGGGCCAGCGCGTCGCTCCAGCGCGGGTCGGACAGAAAGTTCATGTCCGGTCCTTCGGCAACAGCTGTTGCAGGCGTTCCGCTTGGCGCCGCGGCGTGTTGAGCAATTCGCCGACATAGGTGTCGGTGTTGTTCGACAATTCCTGCGCGGTGCCTTTCGCAATCAGGCGGCCGCCGCGCATCACGGCGACCCGGTCCGCGAGCAACAGGGCTTCCGCCATGTCGTGCGTAATCATGACCGTGGTCAGGCCGAGATTGCGATGAAGCGCGCGATAGTCTTCGCCGAGTGCATCGCGGGTGAGGGGATCGAGCGCGCCGAACGGCTCGTCCATCAGCACGATGGTCGGCTTCGCCGCTAATGCGCGGGCCACACCGACGCGCTGCCGCTGGCCGCCGGACAATTCGTGCGGAAATCGATTGCGATGCGCGCGCTCGAGCCGCACCAGATCGATCAGTTCGTCGACGCGTGCCGAGATGTCCTGCGAAGATGTACCGAGCAGCCGGGGCGTGATGCCGATATTGCCGGCAACGGTCATGTGCGGAAACAGTCCGCCGCTCTGGAACACGTAGCCGATACTCCGGCGCAGCGCGATGGGATCGACGCCGCGTACGTCGTTGCCCTGCACGCGCACGGTTCCGCTGTCGGGAGCGATCAGCCGGTTGGCCAGCCGCAACAGTGTGGTTTTTCCGGAACCGGAGCCGCCGACGACGGCCAGAAATTCTCCAGCGGCGACGTTGAGCGAGACATCGTCAACGGCCTTGGCGCGGCCCTGTTCGAAGCTCTTGCCGACATTCTCGTAGGCGATGGCGGGCGCGGCACTGGTCATATCGTCATGATGGACCATCGCTATCAGCCTGTCGACGGGTGGGCCGCTCGCGGTCCGATCCACTCCACTGGCGGATGGGCTCTCTGCCGTGTAGCGTCGCAGCGATCAAACGGAGCAATCCTCGCCATGGCTAAAAACGGTAAGTCCCCGCAACCGAGCGCCAAGCAGTTGAAGTCTTATGTGGACCCGTTCCGTGTCGACGGTTCGCATGAATTTCATCTCAAGTCGCATCAACCCGGCGAGAAGGGCGATCTCGACAAGGATGCCGCGCACAAGATCATCGATGCCAATCGCGGGCGGATGCGCGAGTTGCAGGAAAAGCTCTATGCCCACGACCGCTGGTCGGTGCTGCTGATCTTTCAGGGCATGGATGCATCCGGGAAAGATAGTGCGGTCGAGCACGTAATGTCGGGCATCAATCCGCAAGGCTGTCAGGTTTATTCGTTCAAGCAGCCGTCGACGAGAGAACTCGACCACGACTTCATGTGGCGCACCACGAAAAGTCTGCCGGAGCGCGGGCGCATCGGCATTTTCAACCGCTCCTATTATGAAGAACTGCTGGTGGTCCGCGTCCATCCGGAGATTTTAGGCAAGCAGCGGATTCCGCCGGAGCTGGTGACGAAAAATATCTGGCGCGAACGTTTCGAGGATATTGCGGCGTTCGAAAAATATCTCGCGCGCAACGGCACGCTGATCCTGAAGTTTTTTCTCAATGTATCGAAGGAGGAGCAGCGGCAGCGTTTTCTCGACCGTCTTGAGGAGCCGGCAAAGAACTGGAAGTTCTCATTGGGCGATGTGGCCGAGCGCAAGCTGTGGGACAAGTATCAGGCCGCTTATCAGGATCTGATCCATTACACCTCGGCTAAGCACGCTCCGTGGCATGTGGTGCCGGCGGATCACAAATGGTTCGCGCGGGTCGTCATCAGCTCGGCGATTGTGAGTGCGATGGAAAAACTCGATCTGCGATACCCCGAGGTTGAGAAGGGTACAGAAGAAGAGCTGAAGAAGGCGCGAGTCGCGCTTGAAAAAGAAGGGCCGCGGGCCCGGATGCCTAAAAGCGGAAAAGTTTGACGGGCCTTCCGCAAGATATTGTGTCGACGGCCCCGTAATTCACAGCGCACATATCGTCTGTTGCGCTGAGGTCTTGCTGTAAATATTGTGCGGTTGGGCGAGGATTTCATCGGTGGCAAATCTGCGTATACTCGGGGTGCTATTTTTCCTGATCGGTCTTGGCGTCGTGTCGGGTTCGATGCGGGCGCATGCCGAGTGGTGGAGGCTTTACGCGCCGAAAGACTTCGAGGAGTGCTCTCAGAGCGCGCAGCAGCCTGGTCTGTCGAAGGATGCCCAGGCGAAGATCATCTCGGAATGCGATTCAAAGTTCGCCGGCCGCCGCAAACCCGGTGGTGGCTATACGTATTTTGATTTCATGCAAAATCGTCACTTCGACATCGCCGGCCCAACTCCGACGCAGCAGGAGTTGAAGCGGATGGATCAGGAGTATCTGACGTATCTGGAAGCCAACCCGGAACCCGCGGTTGAAGTTGCGTCGGCCGAGCAGGCGATCGCAGCGATTAATAACCAGATACGACCGGTTGTGACGCAGCCAAAAGTCGCTGTGAAGCAACCAGTCGCCGCCGGCCACGGACGCGCGCGTAAAAAGCCCGCTTGCAAGGATGCGGCCTTGTCCTGCGGCTGGGCTAAATTGACCACGACGGTGCAGGGTCTGCGGCATGCCTTGCTTGGCGAGGATGCCAAGCGAGACGCCCAGAGGCGCCTTTAGCCGCTGCCGCGCCGCGAATTTCAGCCTCCCGCCAGCGAAAGACGCTTGACGCGGGGGCTTCGCGCACTTCCAATAAGACAGCTATGCTGACCAATCTTTGGCGTTGCGGGGCCGCGCATTTCTCGTCTAGAACGGCCTGACAAGGCGCGTCGGCAACCATCCATCAATTGTTTGGGCCGATGATTCGCTTCTTGGGGACTGAAATAGATGATTCGCGGTGGCATTCACGGACAGCAGGAAACGGTGGCAATTGCCGCTGATTTCGACGCGCGTCCTGCTGCTTCAATCTCGTCCCTTCTTGGCGGGCTTCTGCTTCTTATTTGCCCCTGAGGGCCGTCTGGGCATTTGTGCCTGGGCACTCAGGGGTTCGAAGACAGCACCGAAACCCGAGCGCCCTGATGTGGCGCATCTGACCAAAGGATTTTTCCCATGACCACCGCGAACAAGTCCGACAAGGACCGCGTCGTTATTTTCGACACCACCTTGCGTGACGGCGAACAATGCCCCGGCGCCACCATGAGCT
>CALRLJ020000108.1:0-9847 GCA_943368635.1 Sediminibacterium ginsengisoli
ATTTCTTCGTTGCGCTTCGCGTTGAGGAACTGCGCCACTTTTGTCCGGCCGCCCTCATACGCATCCGTCGCAGCATTGGCGAGATAATGCAGGCCGCGATGAACGTTGGCGTATTCGGACTTGTAAGCTTCCGTCATGCGGTCGAGCACTGCCGTCGGCTTCTGCGCCGAAGCGGCGTTGTCGAGATAGACCAGCGGCTTGCCATAAACTTTCAGCGCGAGCGCCGGAAAATCCTGGCGGACACGCTCGACATCGTATGAACCGTTGGCGACTGCCGGATGCATGATCAGCCTCGCGTCGCCAGCCATCGCTCGGCCGCAGCGACTGCGAACTCGCGCAGATTGTCATCCACAATCGACTCGATGGCCTCGCCGACGAAGGCTGCGATCAGAAGTGCTTGCGCTTCCTTCTCGGGCAGGCCACGCGCGCGCAGATAGAAGAGCAGGCTCTCGTCCAGCGCACCCGTGGTCGCACCGTGACCGCAGGTCACGTCGTCCGCGAAGATTTCCAGTTCGGGCTTGTTGTCGGCTTCGGCTTCATCCGACAGCAGCAACGCGCGGGTCATCATCTTGCCGTCGGTCTTCTGCGCATCGGGGCGCACAATGATGCGGCCCTGAAACACCGAATGGGCGCGATCATCCAGCACCGAGCGGAACACTTCACGGCTGGCGCAATTCGGAACCGCATGATCTACCACCAGCGTGGTATCGCCGTGGCGACGGGCGCCGAGCAGATTGACGCCGTTGGTGGTCAGCTCGCTGCCCTCACCGGCAAACGTGAGGAAGCCCTGATAACGGCTGACGCTGCCGCCGTTGGTCAGATTGAATGTATTCAGTTTTGCGTTGGCGCCGATCGTGAAGATGGCCGTCGCGATATGAGCCGCATCGAGCGCATCTTCCATCAGGCGGACATGCTGAAGCTCTGCCTCGTCGCCAATCCAGATCACCACGGAATCATGCGTCTGGTAGGACGCAGCACCCTCTGCGGCGACGAAGCTCTCGACGAATGTCGCGCGTGCGCCCTTGCCGACCTTCAGCAACGAGCGCGTCACAAGCGATGTGCCGGAACCGGTGGCCACATGAACGATATGGATCGGTGTGGCAAGCGTGGCTCCCTCGGCCACGTCGATCACGAGGCCGTCGGTTGCGAGCGCAGCGTTCAGCGACATCATCGCATCGGATGCGACATTGGTCAGCAACAGGTCGGCACGAACTTTGTTACCGTTATCCTCGAGAATCTCGCGCAACGGCTGCACGTGAACGCCCGCTTCGAACCCGGCAAGGTCCGACAGTTGCGGCGCGAACACGCCGTCGACCAGCACCAGCTTCTGCGTGCCATCGATGCCGAGCGACTTGATCGCCTTCGCGGCATGCGCAAACGCCGCCTGATCCGGTGTCACGGCGAGCGGCGCGATCTCGCGCAGCAACGCGCGCAGATCGGTGTATTTCCATTCCTCGATGCGCCGATGCGGCAGACCGAGACGGGCGAAGTCGTCGAACGCCTTCTGCCGCACGTCCCCAACGATGCCCGTTCCGGGCAGGCGGCTGCGCGCTGCAGCGAACAGTTCGCCGAGCGCCTGCTCCGTCGTGGGTTTAACCAATGCAACGTTCATCAAATCAATCTCTCAATTGCGCGTATTCTGATCGCAAAACCGGTTCCCACTTTTGCGGAATACGCGCCTACGCTGCCTTGTCTTCGAACTGAGCGTAACCGGATTTCTCTAGCTCCAGCGCCAGTTCCTTGCCACCGCTCTTGACCACACGGCCCTTCGACATCACGTGGACGAAGTCAGGCACGATGTAGTTCAGCAGCCGCTGATAGTGGGTGATGACAACCATCGCGCGCTCCTTGGAGCGCAGCGCGTTGACGCCATCGGCGGCCACACGCAGTGCGTCGATGTCGAGACCTGAATCCATTTCGTCGAGGATGCACAGGCTCGGCTGGAACAGCGCCATCTGAAGCACTTCGTTGCGCTTTTTCTCGCCGCCCGAGAAGCCGACATTGACGCCGCGCTTGAGCATATCCATCGGAATGTTGAGCGAACCGGCGACTTCGCGCACCTTTTTCAAGAAGTCCGGCACCAGAAACTCTGCTTCGCCGCGCGCCTTGCGCTGGGCGTTCAACGCCGTGCGCAGGAAGTTCATGGTAGTGACGCCGGGAATTTCCACTGGATACTGGAACGCGAGGAACACGCCTTTGGCAGCGCGCTCGTCGGGCGCCATCTCCAGCAAGTCTTCGCCCTTGAACAGGATTTCGCCTGCAGTCACGTCGTAACCCGGCTTGCCGGCGATGACGTGCGACAGAGTCGATTTGCCGGAGCCGTTCGGCCCCATGATGGCGTGAACTTCACCCGGATTCACGGTGAGGTCGAGACCATGCAGGATCTCGTTATCTTCCACCTGAACCTTGAGGCCTTTGACTTCGAGTAACGCGGTCATCCAACACTTCCTTCCAGCGAGATCGAGATCAGCTTCTGAGCCTCGACCGCAAATTCCATCGGCAACTGCTGCAGCACGTCCTTGACGAAGCCGTTGACGACCAGCGCCACGGCTTCTTCCTGGCTCAACCCGCGCTGCACGCAATAAAACAGCATGTC
Organism: Sediminibacterium ginsengisoli; assembly: GCA_943368635.1. Classification (GTDB taxonomy): domain Bacteria; phylum Pseudomonadota; class Alphaproteobacteria; order Rhizobiales; family Xanthobacteraceae; genus Afipia. Next base: position 2,597 of record CALRLJ020000108.1, read on the forward strand.
TTCGGAAATCTTCGACGTTGTGGCTTCGTGCTCGAACAGCGTCGATGAATTCTTGGCTTCGATATACGGCACAGTGTGCGCGCCGCACTTGTCGCCGATCAGCAGCGAGTCGCACGCGGTGAAGTTGCGCGCGTTAGTTGCCTTCTTGTGAGCGGTAACGAGGCCGCGATAGGTGTTCTGCGACACGCCAGCGGCGATGCCCTTCGAGATGATGCGGCTGGTCGTGTTCTTGCCCAGATGAATCATCTTGGTGCCGGAATCGACCTGCTGGTAGCCGTTCGAAATCGCGATCGAGTAAAATTCGCCGCGCGAATTGTCGCCACGCAGGATGCAGCTCGGATACTTCCAGGTGATCGCGGAGCCGGTCTCGACCTGCGTCCACGAAATCTTGGAGTTCTTGCCACGGCAATCGCCACGCTTGGTGACGAAGTTGTAGATGCCGCCCTTGCCTTCGGAGTTGCCCGGATACCAATTCTGCACCGTCGAGTATTTGATCTCGGCGTCGTCATGGGTAACGAGTTCGACCACGGCGGCGTGCAACTGGTTTTCATCGCGCTGCGGAGCGGTACAGCCTTCGAGATAGGACACGTAAGCGCCCTTGTCGGCGATGATGAGCGTGCGTTCGAACTGGCCGGTGTTGCGCTCGTTGATGCGGAAATAGGTCGACAGCTCCATCGGGCACTTTACGCCCGGCGGCACGTAGACGAACGATCCGTCGGAGAACACAGCCGAGTTCAGCGTCGCGAAATAGTTGTCGGAGGTCGGCACCACTGTGCCGAGATATTTCTTCACCAGATCGGGATGCTCGCGGATCGCGTCCGAGATCGGCATGAAGATCACGCCGGCTGCTTTCAGTTCGGCTTGGAATGTGGTCGCAACCGACACCGAGTCGAACACAGCATCCACGGCGACACGCCGTTCAGGCATAACGTTTCCATCGGCGTCCCTGCGTACGACACCAGCGAGCATCTCCTGCTCACGCAGCGGAATGCCCAGCTTCTCATAGGTTTTGAGAATTTCAGGATCGACCTCGTCGAGCGAAGCCAGTTCCTTCTTCTTCGGCGCGGAATAATAATAGAGATCCTGATAGTCGATCTTCGGATAATCGACGCGCGCCCAGGTTGGCTCTTCCATGGTCAGCCAGCGGCGATACGCCTCAAGCCGCCATTCCAGCATCCACTCCGGCTCGTTCTTCTTGGCGGAGATGAATCGGACAATGTCCTCTGAAAGACCCTTTGGAGCCTTTTCAGATTCAATGATGGTCTCGAATCCATAACGATATTGATCGACGTCGATCTGGCGAACCCGATCGACCGTCTCTTGTACGGCCGGCATTCTCATCCTCCGCTCGCGGTTTCAAGGACCGCGGTGGACCGCTTAAGTTGTATCTGGCTTGACTACGCGCAATGCGCGAAGGTTAGAACCGTTCAAGCCCGATTGCATGCGCTTTACCTAATACACCTGAGAGCTTTATCCAAGCCTCAAGGCACCGATCTATGTCCGCTTCCGTGGTCAACCAGCCCAGACTGAGGCGAATGGCTCCTTTCAGGAGGGCCGGATCGGCTTTCATCGCCTGCAGGACGTGGGATGGCTGGACCTTTCCGGAGGAACAGGCCGAGCCGGACGACACCGCGATACCCTCCAGATCGAAGCCGATCACTGCGGTTTCCGCCTTCAGGCCGGGGGCCGAAACCAGCGTCGTATTGGGCAGCCGCAATACGGCGTCTGCGAAGATCACCGTGCCCGGATGGTTCTTGAGACCCGTTTCCAGCCGCGTCTGGAGCGCCTTCATGCGGGCCGAATTCGCGTCGATTGAAGCCACGGCGGCCCTCACGGCCGCTCCAAAGCCCGCGATACCGGCGACATTCTCGGTTCCCGCCCGGCGGCCCTGCTCCTGTCCGCCGCCTCGTACCTGCGCCTGCAGCCCGGCGAGTCCATCGGTCACCACGACCGCCCCAACGCCTTTGGGACCACCGACCTTGTGCGCAGAAACCGTGAGAATATCCGCGCCGAGGGCTTTGATATGAATTGGTATTTTCGACAGAGCCTGGACCGCATCCACATGCAGCAGACCGCCAGCCTCATGAACCAGCGCGGCGACCTCGGGAACCGGCTGAATCGCGCCGGTTTCGTTGTTCGCCAGCATGACCGAGACCAATGCGGGTGGGCCGCTCCCAAGTAAGGCGGCAAGACCAAACAGATCGATCTGCCCCGAGGGCAGCACAGGTGCAATTTGGACCTCGCTTTGCGCGAATCGACCACCGGCGAGGACCGACGGATGCTCGATGGCCGAGACGATCAGCCGCTGCACGGGTTTTCCGCCGCCGCGTACCAAGCCCGGCGCCAGCGCCAGCGCATTGGCTTCCGTGCCTCCGGAGGTGAAAACCACATTCCGCAAATCTGCACCGACGGCTGCGGCCACAGCTGCACGCGCGTCCTCGATAAGCTTTCGGGCGGCGCGGCCCTCGCTGTGAACCGACGATGGATTACCGCTGACATCGAACGCAGCCACCATCGCCGCGCGGGCTTCAGGCCGCAACGGAGTCGTCGCATTCCAGTCGAGATAGACGCGCTCACGCATGATGTCTGACAATCCAGTCCGATCCGGAGGTCGCTTTAGCCGACAATTGCATGAAAATAATCAGCAATCTCTGGCCCCTAGATAGTCCCTGCAGGCTCAATATGCTTGCTTTTTGCCCCTTGGCCCATGCTAGAACGCGGCACCCGCTCATTGCGCCGCGCCGCGCGCCTGACACCACTCGAGACACACATCGTTTGCATCGGCCAACCGGCCCGCACAACGACGCTTCAAAGGAATTTTGATGCCCGAGGTTATTTTCACCGGCCCCGCCGGCCGTCTTGAAGGCCGCTACCATCCGGCGAAGCAGAAGAACGCGCCGATCGCGATGGTGCTGCACCCGCATCCGCAGTTCCAAGGCAACATGAACCACCCGATCGTGTATCAGGTTTATTACGCGTTCGTGGCGCGCGGCTTCTCTGTGCTGCGTTTCAACTTCCGCGGCGTCGGCCGCAGTCAGGGCGCGTTCGATCACGGCACCGGCGAGTTGTCGGATGCGGCATCCGCGCTCGACTGGGCGCAGACGATCAATCCCGAGGCGCGCGCCTGCTGGGTCGCCGGCTTCTCGTTCGGCGCATGGATCGGCATGCAGTTGCTGATGCGCCGCCCCGAGGTCGAGGGCTTCATCTCGATCGCACCGGAGCCGAACCGTTACGACTTCTCGTTCCTTGCGCCCTGCCCGTCGTCCGGCCTGATCGTTCACGGCGACAAGGACATCGTTGCACCCGCCAAGGACGTCACGACGCTGGTCGAAAAGCTCAAGACCCAAAAGGGAATCGTGATCGACCAGCAGGTCATTCCCGGCGCCAACCACTTCTTCGTCGACAAGATGGAGCCGCTGATGGAATCGGTGACATCGTATCTCGACATGCGGCTCGCCAACGTCCGCTGACGGCAACCACATTCTCAAAACAGAAATGGCGCGGATGAGGGATCATTCCGCGCCATTCTTGTTACTGAACCTGCGCCTTTAAGCAGCAGCACGCTGGTCCAGTTGGGAAAGATACGACTTGTGCTTTTTCATGAAGGCCCGCAGCAACGTCGCATATTCTGGGCTGACGGCGTCACGTACTGACGGCCGCTCGCGCAGGCTTTTGCGCCAGCGCGCGATCTTCGGCTTGTCGGCGAGAATGCCGAAATCGCCGATCTCATCGATCGTATCGAAATAACGGAACACCGGCGCGAACACCGCATCGACCAGCGAGAACTGGTCACCGTCGAACCACGGCCCTGCGACGAGACGCGCTTCAAGCCGAGCGAACTTGTCGGTCGCCTGTTTCGCCTTTGCATTGAAAGAAGCTTCGTCGGTGACCGTTTCCAGCCCCCAGACATCGCCCAGCACCGCCGAGCCGAATTCCATCCACGCGCGATGTTCGGCGCGGGTCAGCGGATCCTTTGGATGCAGCGGCTTGGGTTGGGTTTCCTCGAGATATTCGAGAATGACCGCGGATTCGAAAACCACTTTGTCGCCGACCTGAAGCACCGGTACCTTGCCGAGCGGTGACATTTTCAGAAACCAGTCCGGCTTGTTATCGAGGTCGATGTCGATCCGCTCGAACGGAACGCCCTTCTCTTTCAGCGAGATGACGGCGCGCTGAACATAAGGGCAGAGCTTGTGGCTGATGAGTTTGATATCTGCGCTCACGGCAAATTTCTCCACTCATGCGAGCACGGCGGCGGCCGGTCGCTTGCGACGTTCGACGTCGTTTGACGCATATAGCGCCAGACGCCGTCGCGAATGAGTTGAGCTGCGAGGATGATTTGGCTGACCAGCATCGGGAAACTCCTGATTCATGCAGTTGCATCAAGTTAGATGCGAGCGCATGGATCTGTCAAGTTTCATGCAGGTGCATTAAATCACGGTTTCGCGAGCACGCCGCCTGTTAGTGGCGCCGGTACGCCGGTTGTTCCGGGAAACGTCAGGGGTAACCGCTTGAGGCTGCGGACGGCCATATAGGCGAACGCCTGGGCCTCAATGGCATCGCCCGACCATCCGAGATCGCTGCCGCGCGCAACCACGGCAGGGGTCAGGCGCTCGCCCAGCATCCGCGTCAGGGTGGGATTGCTGGCGCCGCCGCCGACCACGATCCAGCTTGCAGGAACCTGAGGCAACATCGAAACGATCTTGGCAATTGAGGCAGCCGTAAAGGCCGTCAATGTCGCCGCCCCGTCTTCTGTGCTCATGCCGTCGATGGTCAGTGCGGCAAAGTCATTCCGATCGAGCGACTTCGGCGGTGGTGCGTTGAAAAAAGGGCGGCTTAATGCCTGCGTTATCCAGTCCTGATCGGCTCGCCCTTTGGCCGCCGTTTGCCCGTCGCGATCCACCGCTACGGCTGTCCTGCGCAACATGAAATCATCGAGCAGCGCATTGCCGGGGCCTGTGTCGCAGGCGATTAACGTGTCGCCGTCGATATACGTGATGTTCGCAACGCCGCCGATATTCACAACAACTGTCGGGCCATCCTTGTGCAGCGATTTCACCAGTGCGCGATGATAGACCGGCACCAATGGCGCGCCCTGCCCGCCTGCAGCCACGTCGGCAGCCCGCAGATCGAACACCACCGGCAAGCCAAGCGCCTTCGACAGCGCAGGTCCGTCACCGATCTGCACCGTCAGCTTCTGTTCGGGGCGATGCAGGACCGTCTGGCCATGAAAGCCGACGACGTCGATGTCAGCGCGCGAGATCGCATTCGTCCGCAGGAAATTCTCGACCGCCTCGGCATGTGCGCGGGTCACCAGTTGTTCTGCATCGGCCAGGACACCCAGCCGCGCATCGCGATTCGTGAGTGATACGGCATCGGCCAGTCCTCGCCTCAGCAGGTCGCGCTCGCTGTCCGAATAGGCGCGATAGCCGGTCGGGCCGAATGCGCCGATACGCTCCCCATCTGTCTCGATCAGCGCAACATCGACTCCGTCGAGGGAGGTGCCGCTCATCAGCCCGATCGCCTTCAGCAAGGGCCTCTCCTCTGGGCCAAATGCCCTCGTTCATGGTTTTACGCGTATTCCGACCGCAAAGCCGGGATATGCGCTTGGTTGAATCCGACGCCGGACCTGATACACCACAGGCCCAAATAAAACGCTAAATAGCTGAATCGTTAAAGAGTCCGCCATGAGCGCCTACAAGTCCGATTTCCTCAACGTCCTGCAACAGCGCGGGCTGGTCCACCAGGTTTCCGATCCTGCTGGACTGGATGCGGCATGCATGAAGGGGCCAATCACGGCTTATGTCGGTTATGACGCCACGGCGACCAGCCTGCATATCGGAAATCTGATCTCCATAACGATGCTTTACTGGTTGCAGCAGACCGGACACCGGCCGATCACACTGATGGGCGGCGGCACATCAATGGTCGGCGATCCGTCGTTTCGCGACGACCAGCGCCAATTGCTCACAGAAGCCATGATCGCGGCCAATATCGAAGGCATCAAGAAAATCTTCGCGCGCATGCTGGTCTACGGCAACGGCGCGACCGATGCATTGATGATTAACAACGCCGATTGGCTTTTGAAGCTGAACTACGTCGAGTTTCTGCGAGACGTGGGACGCCACTTTTCCGTCAACCGCATGTTGTCGTTCGACAGCGTCAAGCTGCGTCTCGACCGCGAGCAGTCCCTCTCGTTTCTCGAATTCAACTACATGATCATGCAGGGATACGATTTCGTCGAGATCAACCGGCGCCATAACTGCATCCTGCAAATGGGCGGCTCGGATCAATGGGGCAATATCATCAACGGCGTCGATCTCAGCCACCGGATGGGCGGCCCGCAACTCTATGCGCTGACGACCCCGCTGCTGACCACATCTTCCGGCGCGAAGATGGGCAAGACGGCGAAGGGAGCCGTGTGGCTGAACGGCGACCTCTTCAGCCCGTATGACTTCTGGCAATACTTCCGCAACACCGAGGACGCGGATGTCGGCCGCTTCCTGAAAATCTTCACGCGGCTGCCGCTCGACGAAATAGCGCGTCTGGAAGCGCTCGGTGGCTCAGAAATCAACGAAGCAAAGAAAATTCTTGCGACGGAAGCAACTGCCGTCGTTCACGGCCGCGAGGCTGCGGACGCTGCTTCGGAAACGGCACGCAAGACTTTCGAGGAAGGCGCCATCGCCAGCGATCTGCCGACGCTTGAAATATCACGCGCCGAATTCGAGTCCGGCGCGGCGGTGCTGGGACTGTTCGTCAAGGCGGGCCTTGTGGCCTCGAACGGTGAAGCGAGGCGTCAGATCAAGGGCGGCGGGTTGCGCATCAATGACGTTGCCGTCACCGATGAAAAAATGAGCCTGACGCCGAAAGACCTGACGTCGGAAGGCGTCGTCAAACTGTCGATGGGGCGCAAGAAGCATGTGCTTCTGAAGCCGGTCTAGAACCCGGCGAACGGCTAGCTCTGGCGCTGCATCGTCATCATGGTCGCCGACATCGTGGCGATCAGTTTCTCGCGGCCATCGTCACTGGCGAAAGCACGGCCTTCGGCTATCACCAGCGTGCGGCCCAACTTGACGACGTTGCCGACAAAGCGGAACAGCTGGCCCCTGGCCGGTGCCAGCAGATTGATCTTGAACTCGACGGTGAGAATATCGGCTTGCGCGGGCATCAGCGTGTAGGACGCCAGCCCACATGCGGTGTCGAGCGCGGCTGAAATCACGCCGGCATGAAGGAAGCCATTCTGCTGCGAGA
>CALRLJ020000109.1:0-9829 GCA_943368635.1 Sediminibacterium ginsengisoli
AAATCGCCATAGCCGTCCGACGTGTTGATCGGAATGCCGTCCATGTAAAGCTGGACGCCGCGCAGGTGGAAGTTGCGCGACAGGGACGAGCCGCGAATGGAGAGACGGGTGTCATCGCCCCATTTTGGCTGCGCGAACACGCCCGGCACATAACCGAGGACGTCCTTGATCGTGCTGGCGACGGAGTTGTTCTTGTAATCCTCCGCAGCGACGACGGCGACGCCACCGGGTGTTTGCTGAATGTCTGTTCGCGCCTGATCGGCGGTCTTGACGCCGAGCGGCGCGGTCGGTGCGGCGTCTGTTGGGATGACAATGCGGTTTCTCGTCGGACGAGGTGCTCGTTCGGCCTGCACGACGACAGGCGGAAGTTCTTGCGATGCGGTTTGCGCGTGCGCGTATGAGAGGGGCGCGATGGCAGCAGCGGACGCCAGCAATATGCTGCGCGTCCGTATGGAAACGGAAAACATGGGTGCAGGCCCACCAAATGAGAGTGACGATTGAACGGATGCGCGAAAGCGCTAAGTCGTCAGCTCAGGTGGGGAGGTCCGCGGGGCTGGTGATCGCTGGCGGCAAAGAGGGCAATGCCGTTGTGGTGTTGTGCCGGTTCGAACAGAACGCGCAGCGCGATGCGGATCGCAAGCGCAGGGGCCTGCGGCGGCTGGTCGGCCATCGCGGCAATGCCGGACAGGCACAACGGGCAGCGGATAATAGGTTTGCCGGAATCCGTCTTGCCGTCGGCGTCAGGGATCGCAGAACTGCCATTGAGGCAGAGTTCGTGGAGGGCGTTGAACTTGGCGGGAGCGACCGTGGCCAGCAGGGCGCTGGTCAACATCACGTTGAAAACAAGCGCATAGGCCGCCACAAAGGCAGCCCATCGTCCTGTCGCTCTGATCCGTGTCGCCGTCATTTCAACCCCGTCAGGCTGTTAGCATGGGTTACGGGAACCGCAAATGACCGGGATGCCACAGTGCCACCCGCCATGCTTCCCCTTGTGTTTTGCTATTTGATCCGCTTTCACTGAAAAGGTTCCCAAGCACCCCCGCCGATTCCCGGATCAAATCGAAACCCTGAGTGTTCCCATGCGATTGTCCCGCTTCTTTCTGCCAATTCTCAAGGAGACGCCCAAGGAGGCGGAGATCGTGTCGCATCGGCTGATGCTGCGCGCGGGCATGATGCGGCAGGAGGCGGCGGGCATCTATGCGTGGCTGCCGCTCGGCTTCCGGGTGTTAAAGAAGATCGAGCAGATCGTCCGCGAGGAGCAGGATCGCGCCGGCGCGATCGAACTTCTGATGCCGACATTGCAGCTTGCGGATCTGTGGCGCGAGAGCGGGCGCTACGACGCCTACGGTCCGGAGATGCTGCGCATCGCAGACCGCCACAAGCGCGAATTGCTTTACGGTCCGACCAACGAGGAAATGATCACGGAAATCTTCCGCAGCTACGTGCGGTCGTACCGGAGCCTTCCGCTCAATCTCTATCATATCCAGTGGAAATTCCGCGACGAGCAGCGCCCGCGTTTCGGCGTGATGCGCGGCCGCGAATTCCTGATGAAGGATGCTTATTCATTCGACGTCGACGAGGCGGCGGCGCGGCTGTCCTATAACCGGATGTTCGTGGCGTACCTGCGCACCTTCGCCCGCATGGGTCTGCAGGCGATTCCGATGCGTGCTGAGACCGGCCCGATCGGCGGCGATCTCAGCCACGAATTCATCGTGCTGGCGGAGACCGGTGAATCCGGCGTGTTCTGTAACAGGGATGTGCTCGATCTGCCGGTGCCCGGTTCCGACGTGGACTATAACAGCGACCTCACGCCGATCATCAAGCAGTGGACGGATCTTTATGCCGCCACCGAGGATGTTCACGACGCGGAGCGCTACGAGCGCGAAGTGCCGGCCGACAAACGGGTGCAGACCCGCGGCATCGAAGTCGGGCAGATCTTCTATTTCGGCACCAAATATTCGGACACCATGAAAGCCATGGTGTCAGGCCCCGACGGCGCGGAGAAGCCGGTCCATGGCGGCTCCTACGGCGTCGGTGTCTCCCGTCTGGTGGGGGCGATCATCGAGGCCTGCCACGACGAGAACGGCATCAAGTGGCCCGAAGAGGTGGCACCCTTCCGTATCGCCATTCTCAACCTGAAGCAGGGCGGCAGCGACACTGACGCGGCGTGTGAGAAGCTTTATGCAGCGCTCTCGGCCAAGGGCGTCGATGTGCTTTACGACGACACCGACCAGCGGCCGGGCGGCAAATTCGCAACCGCCGACCTGATCGGCATTCCCTGGCAGATCCTGATCGGGCCGAAGGGTCTCGCCGAGGGCAAGGTCGAAATCAAGCGCCGCAGCGACGGATCGCGCGAATTCATGAGCCTGGATGAGGCAATAAACCGCTTCACCCAATCATGATCGTCCACTGAATAATCACCAGTGCTGTCGCAGTCGTTGAGGCTCGCGACTAGAATTAGCCCGATTCGTGTGAAAATCCGGACTATGGAACAGACATGAGCGAGCCAGTTCGGACCCCACCTTTCGCGCCATTCGAATGGATGCTGTCGTCCCGCTATCTGCGGGCACGGCGCAAAGAGGGCTTCATTTCAGTTATTGCCGGCTTTTCGTTTCTCGGCATTATGCTCGGGGTGGCGACGCTCATCATCGTGATGGCGGTGATGAACGGCTTCCGCAAGGAATTGCTCGACAAGATTCTCGGGCTTAACGGGCATATCGTTGTTCAACCGCTGGAATCGCCACTGACTGACTGGAAGGAAGTGGCCGAGCGGATCAGCAAGGTTCAGGGAATCCGCCTCGCGGCGCCTGTGGTCGACGGGCAGGCTTTGGCATCGTCGCCGTTCAACGCCTCGGGCGTCTTTGTCCGGGGTATCCGTGCGCAGGATCTCGACAACGTCACCTCGATTGCCAAAAACATTAAGCAGGGCACGCTGGAAGGCTTCGACGAGAAGCAGGGGGTGGCGATTGGCCGCCGGCTCGCGGATCAACTGTCGTTGCGCGCCGGGGACAGCATCACGCTGGTTTCGCCGCGTGGCGCGGTGACGCCGATGGGCACGACGCCGCGCATCAAGCCTTACAAGGTCGCGGCTGTGTTCGAGATCGGGATGTCGGAATACGACTCATCGTTCGTGTTCATGCCGCTCACCGAAGCGCAGGCCTATTTCAACCGCGCCAACGATGTCACCGCCATCGAAATCTACACGGCCAATCCCGACAAGATCGATACCTACCGCAAGGCGGTGACCGAAGCGGCGCAACGGCCGATCTTCCTGGTGGACTGGCGGCAACGGAATTCGACGTTCTTCAATGCGCTGCAAGTCGAGCGCAACGTCATGTTCCTGATCCTGACGCTGATCGTGCTGGTGGCGGCGCTGAATATCGTCTCGGGCCTGATCATGCTGGTGAAGGACAAGGGCAGCGATATTGCGATCCTGCGCACCATGGGCGCGTCGCAAGGCTCGGTAATGCGGGTATTCCTGATCACAGGTGCCGCCATTGGTGTGGTCGGCACACTGGTTGGTTTCCTGCTCGGACTGCTGGTCTGTCTCAACATCGAATCGATCCGCCAGTTCATCTCCTGGATGACCAACACCGAATTGTTTTCGCCCGAACTTTATTTCCTGTCCAAGCTTCCGGCTGAAGTCGATGTCGGAGAAACCGCGGCGGTCGTGATCATGGCGCTGACGTTATCGTTTCTTGCGACGCTGTATCCGTCGTGGCGCGCTGCGCGCCTCGATCCCATCGAAGCCCTCAGATACGAATGAGCGCACCGATGGAGCAGGGGGAAAATGGCGTTCCGGTCGTTTATCTGCATGACGTGTGCAGGCGTTACAAACAGGGCGAAGCCACGCTGACCATTCTCGACAAAGCCAGTCTGGCGTTGTGGGAGGGGCAGTCCGTTGCGCTGGTAGCGCCATCGGGCACCGGAAAATCGACGCTGCTGCATATCGCGGGCCTGCTGGAGCAGGCGGACGAGGGCGAAGTCTATGTCGGAGGCACCGCGACGTCGGGGCTGTCCGATTCGGAACGGACGCAGATCCGCCGCACCGATATCGGTTTCGTCTACCAGTCGCACCGGCTGTTGCCTGAGTTCTCGGCGCTCGAGAATGTGATGATGCCGCAGATGATCCGTGGTCTTCCGAAGAAGGAGACCGTCAAGCGCTCGCAGGAAATTCTGTCTTATCTCGGCCTTGCCGAGCGCATCACGCATCGGCCGGCTGAGTTGTCGGGCGGCGAGCAGCAGCGGGTGGCGATTGCGCGTGCGGTGGCCAATGCGCCGCGTGTCTTGTTTGCGGACGAGCCGACCGGAAATCTCGATCCGCATACCGCAGATCATGTGTTCAATGCGCTCACCCAGCTTGTCCGGGCGACACGCGTCGCGATGCTGATCGCGACGCATAATATGGACCTGGCGGCGCGGATGGATCGCCGCGTTTCGCTCCAGGACGGCCACGTCGTCGAACTCGACTGACGTCAGCCGGAGGCCGGCTCAGTAATCCGAGCGGCGGTAACGGCGGCGCGGTTGATAAACCGGCTCATCATCGTTGTAGGCGTAATACGGATTGGCGTAGCAACCTGCATAGGTTCCGGACGCCCGCGCCTGACATTGCTGATAGGTCGAATAGCTGCAGTCGCCCTGGCCGGTGGCGATATCCCGGCCCTGAAGGCAGAACGGATAATCGCGGGCCTGCGCCGGAGCGGACTGGACGGCGAAGCCGGTGCCGAGCACGGCGAGGGCCAAAAGTAGGTTGCGCATTGTGTTCTCCTGCCGGGCGCGGCCCGGACGCTCAAGGTGTTGAAGCCAGACCGTTTTTAATGCCATCCGTCAACTCACGTTCCTGCGTGGCTGTTGATGGATTTGCCAAAGTCAGAGGTCGTTTACGGTTTGTTAGCTTTGGTCGGAACATCGGCCGGGCCGGAATTTCCGATACTTGACTTCGAGAACAAATAAGGAACAATGTTCTTATTACGTTCTCATAGAGTCGAGACAAGAGTCGATACCAACAGTCGATAGGGAGTTCGGTCATGTTGAAGACATTCGTTGAAGAAGCTGCTGCCCTGACCTCGCTGGTGCTTTTCGTCGGAATGATCGCGATTTGGGCGCAAGTCATTCCTCAGATGTAATGCCGTGGACGCGTAACCTGACCGGCCTCGGAACCGCCCGAGGCTGGGGAAAACGATGATGGACCCGCGTTGTACCAGTGGGTCCGGGTCTTCCGCGTAGACACCTGTTGTACAAGGCACCACCATCGACCCTCATGAGTCGTTCCGTCGTCGCGCCGGGTTCATCAAGCCGATGAAACTTTGCGAAGGTTGCCAAGGTCAGCATGTCCAAAAACGCCCCCTCGAAGCCGTCTGCATCTGACCCCGGATTCGTTCACCTGCATGTGCATTCGGCCTATTCGCTGCTGCAAGGCTCGATGACGATTGCCAGGCTGGGTGAACTTGCCAAGGCCGACCACCAGCCTGCATTGGCGCTGACCGACAACGACAATATGTTCGGCGCGCTGGAATTCTCCGACAAGCTCGCCGCCTACGGCATCCAGCCGATTACCGGTTGCGCGATGTCGGTGGACTTCGGCGATCAGGATCCCGCGGCCCGCAATGCGCTCCAGCCCGCGCGGCTTGTGCTGCTGGCGACCAGCGAGGACGGCTATCGCAGCCTGATGAAACTGAACTCCCGAGCGTTTCAGGATACGCCGGTCAATCAGGCGCCTCACATCAAGATCGAATGGCTGGACGGCGAGACCGCCGGGTTGATCGCCCTGACCGGCGGCCCCGACGGGACAATTGCTCAGGCAATCCTCGCCGATCAGCCCGCTTTGGCGCAGGCACGCTGCGACGCTCTCGCCAAACTGTTCGGCGACCGTCTTTACATTGAACTGCAGCGTCACGGGATCGAGAGCGAACGCCGCTGCGAGACCGTGCTGATTGACATGGCCTATGCGATGGGTCTGCCGCTGGTCGCGACCAACCAGCCGTATTTCGCCAGCGCCGACGATTACGAGGCGCATGACGCGCTGCTGTGCATCGCGGGCGGGCGTCTGGTGTCGGAAACCGATCGCAATCAGCTGACGCCCGATCATCGCTTCAAGACCCGCGCCGAAATGGCCGTGCTGTTCGCGGATCTGCCGGAAGCGCTGGCGTCCACTGTCGAAATCGCGAAACGCTGCGCCTACCGGCCACGGACCCGCAAGCCGATCCTGCCGCGCTTCACGGTGGGAAGCGACAACGCCGGCGACGCGGAAGCCGAGGAGGGCGCGGAACTGCGCCGTCAGGCCGCCGAAGGTCTTGCGGGACGGCTGACGCTGCATGGTCTGGCCCCGGGCATGACCGAGGAAGACTACAGCAAGCGGCTCGCGTTCGAACTCGATGTCATCACCCGCATGAATTACTCGGGTTACTTCCTGATCGTTGCGGACTTCATCAAATGGGCGAAGGCGCAGGGGATACCTGTCGGGCCGGGCCGTGGTTCGGGCGCAGGCTCGCTGGTGGCCTACGCGCTCACCGTGACCGACCTCGATCCGATCCGGTTCGGTCTGCTGTTCGAGCGGTTCCTCAATCCGGAACGCGTATCGATGCCTGACTTCGACATCGACTTCTGTCAGGACCGTCGCGGTGAAGTGATCCGCTATGTGCAGGAGCGTTACGGCCGCGAGCAGGTCGGGCAGATCATCACCTTCGGAACATTGCAGGCGCGCGGCGTGCTGCGCGACGTCGGCCGCGTCTTGCAGATGCCTTACGGGCAGGTGGACCGGCTGACCAAGCTGGTGCCGCAGAATCCCGCCGCACCCGTGACGCTGGCGAAGGCCATCGAGAGCGAGCCGAAGTTGCAGGCCTTCCGCGATGAGGATCCGGTGGTCGCGCGCGCCTTCGACATCGCGCAGCGCCTCGAAGGTTTGACACGTCACGCATCGACCCATGCTGCGGGCATCGTGATCGGCGACCGGCCACTCAGCGAACTGGTGCCGATGTATCGCGATCCGAAATCGGACATGCCGGTCACCCAGTTCAACATGAAATGGGTCGAGCCTGCGGGGCTGGTGAAGTTCGACTTCCTCGGTCTGAAGACGCTGACGGTGCTCGATGTCGCGGTGAAGTTGCTGAAGCAGCGCGGGGTCGAGGTCGATCTCGCGACATTGCCGCTCGATGATAAGCAAAGTTACGAGATGCTGGCGCGCGGCGAAGTGGTCGGCGTGTTCCAGGTTGAAAGTCAGGGCATGCGGCGCGCGCTGGTCGATATGCGCCCCGACCGCTTCGAGGACATCATCGCGCTGGTGGCGCTCTATCGCCCCGGTCCGATGGCGAACATTCCCACCTACTGCGCGCGCAAGCACGGTGACGAGGAGCCGGAATATCTGCACCCGATGCTGGAGCCGATTCTGAAAGAGACGTTCGGCGTCATCATCTATCAGGAACAAGTGATGCAGATCGCGCAGGTCATGGCCGGCTACTCGCTCGGCGACGCTGACCTGTTGCGCCGCGCGATGGGTAAGAAGATTCGCGCCGAAATGGACAAGCAGCGCGCCGGTTTCGTGGCAGGGTCCGTCAAGAACGGCGTGCCGAAGGGGCAGGCGGAGACGATCTTCGAACTGCTCGCGAAGTTCGCCGACTACGGCTTCAACAAGAGCCATGCCGCCGCCTACGCGCTGGTGTCCTACCAGACCGCCTACATGAAGTCGCATTATCCGGTGGAGTTCATCGCCGCGTCGATGACGCTGGACATGAACAACACCGACAAGCTGTCGGAATTCCGCGCCGAGTCCCTGCGGCTCGGCATCAAGGTTGAGGCGCCGTCGGTCAATCGCTCCGGCGCGACATTCGAGGTCAGGGATCAGACGATCTATTACGCACTCGCGGCGCTGAAGGGCGTCGGCGGGCAGGCGGTCGATCTTCTGGTCGAGGCGCGTGGCGAAAGCGCCTTCACCTCGCTCACGGACTTTGCCTCGCGGGTGAACCCACGCGCCATCAACAAGCGTGTGGTGGAGAGTCTGGCCGCTGCGGGCGCGTTCGACACCATCGATTCAAACCGGGCGCGGGTGTTTGCAGGCGCCGACGTGATCGTCGCAGCCTGCCAGCGCGGGCATGAAGCCACCACGTCAGGCCAGAACGATATGTTCGGCGGCATGGCCGATGCGCCGAGCATCGTTCTCCCGAATATCGAGCCGTGGCTGCCTGCGGACCGCCTGCGCCGTGAATACGATGCGATCGGCTTCTTCCTGTCGGGTCATCCGCTGGATGACTATGCGACGGCGCTGAAACGGCTGCGTGTGCAGTCGTGGACCGAGTTCTCCCGCGCGGTGAAGACCGGCGCGACGGCGGGGCGTGTTGCTGCGACGGTGGTGTCGCGGATGGAACGCCGCACCAAAACGGGCAACAAGATGGGCATTATCGGATTGTCCGATCCCACCGGGCATTTCGAGGCTGTGCTGTTTTCCGAAGGTCTCGCTCAGTATCGCGATGTGCTCGAGCCCGGCTCGGCGGTTCTGATGCAGATCGGCGCGGAGTTGCAAGGCGAGGATGTCCGTGCCCGGATTCTCCACGCGGAACCGCTCGACGATGCCGCTGCCAAGACCCAGAAGGGATTGCGCATTTTTGTGCGCGACGACAAGCCGCTGGAGTCGATCGCCAAGCGGCTGGAAGGTCATCAGGCGGTGTCTGCCGGTAACAAGATCCAGCCGGCCAAGCCTGCGGGGCCTGCCGGTGACGGCGAGGTCACACTGGTGATGATGCTGGACCTCGAAACCGAGGTGGAACTGAAACTGCCGGGCCGGTTCAAGGTGTCGCCGCAGATCGCAGGCGCGATCAAGGCCGTCTCCGGCGTGGTGGATGTCCAGACCGTGTAACGACTTTCGACAAGGCGGTTTGGGACAAGAGACTCGCTGCCTTATTCCGACTATCTTTCGTTCAAACAATGTTCAGGTGGTCTAACCTCCACTGGGCGGGATGGGCTGAACGGAGACTCGTTTGATGCGCGGGATGATCAGGGTTCTGAATGTCGCGGTGGTATTGGTTGCCGCTGCGGTGATGTCGCCGCTCTCCGCGCAGACGCAAACGCCGCCGCCGCAAGGCCAGCAAAACCGTATCGCGCTGGTCATCGGCAACGGCAACTATCAGGGTACGCCGCTGGCAACGGCCGCCAACGATGCGGGCCTCATTGCCCAGACATTGCAGGCGGCAGGTTTCGATGTGGTCGGCGCGCGTGATCTCGACGGCGAGACGCTGCGGCAGACCTTCGGCGACTTCATCAAGAAAGCGCAAACGGCGGGGCCGGATACGGTCGCCGTGATCTATCTTGCGGGCTACGGTCTGCAACTGGCGGGCGAAAATTACTTCGTGCCGGTCGATGCCACCATGGCGCGCGACACCGATGTGCCGGTCGAGGGCTTGCGCGTCGGCGATTACATCCGCCAGTTGTCGTCGTTGCCGCTGAAAGCCAACATCGTCGTGCTCGATACGGCCTACAATCATCCGTTCGCGAAAGAAGGCCAGCCGCTCGCGGGTGGTCTTGCGTTGATCGAACCCGAGCCGAAGGGGCTTATCGCGTTCAACGCAGCACCGGGAACGGTCGCGCCGAATCCGACCGGTAACTACGGTCCTTACGCGCAGGCGCTTGCGGAAATGATCCGCACCGGCGGCATATCGCTTCCCGAAGTGTTCAATCGCACCAAGTTGCGCGTCAACGATGTGACCAAGGGTGCGCAGGTGCCATGGGACGCGCAAAAGCTCGAAGGCGACTTCGTATTCTTTGATCGCGCGCCGGATGCGCCGCCGCTGCAGGCCGATGAGGACGCTGCTGCGCGGTCGAAGCCGATCCGCGACCTCGG
>CALRLJ020000110.1:0-9790 GCA_943368635.1 Sediminibacterium ginsengisoli
CAGGGGACAGGGTTGGACGGGCGAGACGAAGCGGCGGCGAAAGCCTGATCATTTTATCGGTCGGGCTCAACAAAAGACTTGAACAGATCAAGACGACAACAACTTGCCGCGGCTTTCCCGCGGCAGGAGGGGGAACTTTATGTCCAGCAATCAGAGCCAGCAGAGCCATGTTGCAACACTCATTTCCAGCGATCTTGTTTCTTTAAGCGCGGCGGCCGCGCCCTGCGGTCCGCCCTTCCATTACAGTACCCGCTAACCCGACACGCCTTCCCTTTAAGCCGAACCCGACGATGCCCGCGGCGATCAGCGCCGAACGGCGGAGCGTCGGGGATCGAAGGAAGAAGCGCCTGTCGGAGGGCCACCACTCATTTCACGGCGGCGACGCCAGACCACACGTCAAGCAGAAGATCAGAACGCAAATGACAATCTCGGCAGAAACAATCTCGGCAGGCTTCGGACTGGCAGACGTCGAACGCGATCAGTGGGCCCGGTTCAAGGGACGGCTCCGGACCAATGTCGGCGAGGACGTGTACACCAGCTGGTTCGCGCGCATGGACCTCGAACGCATCCATGACGATTGCATCCATATGACGGTGCCGACCAAGTTCCTCAAAAGCTGGATTCAGGCGCACTATGCCGACCGCGTTCTGACCTGCTGGCAATCGGAAGCCCCGAGCATCAACCGGGTCGAGATCACCGTGCGGACAGCCATGCGCTGCGTCACGCCGGTCAAGGACACCAAGGCACCGCAGGACGACCGCCGCGAGGTCAGCAATCACAGCCGGCCCGCGCCCGAGCTGCGCAACACCGCGACTGCGCCGGTCTCCGCCAGCCATGACGCGCTCGGCGGCTCGCCGCTCGATCCGCGCCTGACATTTGCGACCTTTGTCATGGGCCGCTCCAATACGCTGGCCCATGCCGCCGCCCGTCAGGTCGCCGAAGGCCGCCGCGGCGACAGCGTAATGTTCAATCCGCTCTATATTCATGCCGGCGTGGGCCTCGGCAAAACCCATCTGCTGCAGGCTGTCACCTGGGCCGGAAATTCCGGCGCCGAGCGCAAGGTGCTGTATCTCACCGCCGAGAAATTCATGTACGGCTTCGTCGCCGCGCTGAAATCGCAGACCGCACTGGCCTTCAAGGAAGCACTGCGCGGCATCGACGTGCTGGTGATCGACGACCTGCAGTTCCTGCAGGGCAAATCGACCCAGTCGGAATTCTGCCACACGCTGAACGCGCTGATCGATGCCGGCCGTCAGGTCG
Organism: Sediminibacterium ginsengisoli; assembly: GCA_943368635.1. Lineage (GTDB taxonomy): Bacteria > Pseudomonadota > Alphaproteobacteria > Rhizobiales > Xanthobacteraceae > Afipia. The sequence goes on from CALRLJ020000110.1 coordinate 1,261, forward strand.
TGATCGCTGCCGACCGGCCGCCATCCGATCTGGAAAGCCTCGACGACCGGGTGCGCTCGCGTCTGGCCGGTGGCCTCGTGGTCGAGATGGGTTCGCTCGGCGAAGAATTGCGGCTCGAAATTCTGAAATCGCGCGTCTCCGCTGCGAAGGCGCATCACGCCACTTTCGACGTGCCGATGCCGGTACTGGAATATCTTGCGAAAACCATCACCCACAATGGCCGCGATCTTGAAGGCGCGATCAACCGGCTGCTGGCGCACAGCAAGCTCAACGCCACCGCCGTAACGCTGGAGATGGCCGAGCGCGAAGTGCGCGATCTGGTGCGGCCGATGGAGCCGAAGCGGGTCAAGATCGAGGACATCCAGCGCGTCGTGGCCCGGCAGTACAATGTCAGCCGCTCGGACCTGCTGTCGTCACGCCGGACCGCCAACGTTGTTCGCCCGCGTCAGGTTGCGATGTATCTCGCCAAGACCCTGACGCTGCGTTCGCTGCCGGAAATCGGACGCCGGTTCGGCGGCCGCGACCACACCACGGTGCTGCATGCCGTCCGCAAGATCGAGGCGCTGGTTTCCAAAGACCTCACGCTGTCCGACGAGGTTGAACTCTTGAAGCGCCAGCTTCAGGAGTAAGACGCGGATCGTCTGGAAAAACCTGAGATAACAAAGGGGGAAAGCCGTCTTCCGACGGCTCCAACCCTTGCGCTTCGCGCCCAACCGCGTCACCTTACGGTCCCCGTGGGGTCCGGCGAAACCTCTGTTTTGCCGGTCCGCAGGGTTCAGTCGCCTGGGCGCGTTCTCCAGCCGCCCGGCATCTCCAATAACGTTATGGACTTGGGATCGGGCGGAAGTGTCATGAAGGTTACCGTCGAGCGCGCGCAACTCCTGAAATCGCTGAGCCACGTTCATCGCGTGGTCGAACGCCGCAACACCATTCCGATCCTCGGCAACGTGCTGATCCGCGCCGACAAGTCGCGCCTCAGCCTGAAGGCCACCGACCTCGACCTCGAAGTCACCGAAACGCTGGCTGCCGAAACCGCCACCGGCGGATCGACCACGGTTCCGGCGCACATGTTCTACGACATCGTGCGCAAGCTGCCCGATGGATCGCAGATCGTCCTTGAAGGCGACGGCGACAGGTCGGTCCTCGCAATTCGTGCCGGCCGTTCGCGCTTCACGCTACAGACCTTGCCGGAAAGCGATTTCCCGGATCTCGCCGCCGGCGACATGACGCATTCGTTCTCGCTGGCCGCTGCCGACATGAAGCGGCTGATCGACCGCACCCAGTTCGCGATCTCCACTGAGGAGACGCGCTACTATCTCAACGGCATCTACCTGCATGCAGCAGGCTCGGCGAAAGACGCGACGCTGCGAGCGGTCGCGACCGACGGCCACAGGCTGGCGCAGGTCGACCTGCCGCTGCCGAAAACCGCCGCCGGGATGCCGGGCATCATCGTACCGCGCAAGACCGTGGGCGAAGTGCAGCGGCTGATCGAAGACAACGAGGCCGAACTCAAGATCGAACTGTCGCAGGGCAAGATCCGCTTCACCATCGGCGACGTGGTGCTGACCTCGAAGCTGATCGACGGCACGTTCCCGGATTACGGCCGCGTTATTCCACAAAACAACGACAAGGAACTGATTGTCGACAAGAAGGATTTCGAGGCCGCGGTCGATCGCGTCTCGACGATTTCCTCTGAGCGCGGCCGCGCCGTGAAGCTCGCGCTGTCCGCCGGCAAGCTGGTGCTGTCGGTGACTAATCCGGACTCGGGAAGTGCAACGGAAGAACTTGAGGTCGAATACGCCTCCGACGCGCTCGATATCGGCTTCAACTCACGCTACCTGCTCGACATCGCAGCCCAGATCGAGGGCGAAGTCGCGGTGTTGCGTCTGGCCGATCCCGGCTCGCCGACACTTGTGCAGGACAAGGATTCCAAGGGCGCGCTGTACGTGCTGATGCCGATGCGGGTGTAAGCGCCCGTATTCTGCTGTAAGACGGCTCACTATGACCGTCTCCCGCATCCTGCGCCTCAGCCTCACGCATTTCCGCAACTACCGCGCGGCGAGCGTGGAGACGCGTGGCGATGTGGTGGTGCTGGTCGGCCCCAACGGCGCCGGGAAAACCAATTGCCTCGAGGCGATCTCGTTTCTGTCGCCCGGCCGTGGCCTGCGCCGCGCCACGCTCGACGATGTTGCCGACATTCAGGGCGACGGGTCATGGGCGGTCTCGGCGGAAGTCGAAGGCGAACTCGGCCTTGCCACCCTCGGCACCGGCATTGACCCGCCGCGCGCCGACGGCACATCTTCGCCGCGCCGCGTCCGTATCGACCGCGAGCCGGTCACGTCGGCAACGGCGTTTGGCGATCACCTGCGCATGGTGTGGCTGACGCCGGCAATGGATAGCCTGTTCATGGGTGCTGCCTCCGAGCGGCGGCGCTTCTTCGACCGGCTGGTGCTGGCGATCGACTCCGAGCATTCGAGCCGGGTCTCGGCGCTGGATCGCTCGTTGCGATCGAGAAACCGGCTGCTGGAAGATCGCAACTTCGATGCGCACTGGTGCGACGCCATCGAGCGCGAAACCGCCGAGCTTGCGGTGGCCGTCGCAGCCCAGCGCGGTCAAACGCTGCAACGCCTTGCGGCCATGCTCGCGGCGCGCGGTTCGGCGTCGGCGTTTCCCTCCGCGCTGATTGCGCTCGACGGCTGGATGGAGAACGCGCTGCTCACCGACACGGCAACGGCGGTGGAAGATCGTTACCGCGAGATGCTGCGCGACAGCCGCGCAAAAGACGCCGCCGCCGGACGCACAACCAACGGCCCGCACCTCACCGACCTGATGGTGATCTACGCGCCGAAGAACATGCCGGCGCGCGATGCCTCCACCGGCGAGCAAAAGGCACTGCTGATCGGCCTCGTGCTGGCACACGCCACCCTCGTGGCCGAGATGACCGGCATCACGCCGCTCCTGTTGCTCGATGAAGTTGTCGCGCATCTCGATCCCGGCCGGCGCGCGGCACTGTTCGATGAACTCGCAAGGCTCGGCGCGCAGGTCTGGATGACCGGCGCGGACCCTGCGGCGTTCACCGACATCGGCGCGCATGCGGATGTTTTCGACGTCGAGGGCGGCACGGTTTCCCGCCGCGCGCGGGGCTGAACCGGCTGCCAAAATTGCCCGCAATGGCAGCTTCCCGAGGCGCTCGAATCAGGCTTTTCCACAGCCCCGAAAATGCCGTTTCAGGGCCTTGAAAAACAGCCGAAAATTGCCATCTAATCAATAGCTTGCATGGCTCTACTTTGTCCTATGCGCTTAACTGTTTTCATGGCACAAATCGACAATCGAAGGCGCATTTTCTGCTGCCCGATTCGATCTCTCTGCCGATCCATCTTTGAAGGCAACTCATGACCGAACCAGCCCGGCAAACCAGCGCCGAACCTGTCGCCAATCCGGGTGCGGAATACGGCGCTGAATCGATCAGGGTGCTGAAAGGCCTCGACGCCGTCCGCAAGCGTCCGGGCATGTATATCGGCGACACCGATGACGGCTCAGGCCTGCATCACATGGTCTACGAAGTCGTCGACAACGCCATCGACGAAGCCCTTGCCGGTCACGCCACCCGTGTCGAGGTGCTGCTCAATCCCGACAACTCGGTGACCGTGCGCGACGACGGCCGCGGCATTCCAACCGACATTCACAAGGGCGAAGGCATCTCAGCCGCCGAGGTCATCATGACCCAGCTCCACGCCGGTGGAAAATTCGACCAGAATTCCTACAAGGTCTCCGGCGGCCTACACGGCGTCGGCGTCTCTGTGGTCAACGCGCTGTCGAGCAAGCTTGAACTGCGCGTCTGGCGCGCCGGCAAGGAACACTACATCCAGTTCAAGCACGGCGACTCGGTCGCTCCGCTCGAAGTGGTCGGCGATGCGAACGGCAAGCGCGGCACCGAGGTCACGTTTTTGGCCTCGACCGAAACCTTCACCAATGTCGAATACGATTTCGCGACACTGGAGCATCGCCTGCGCGAACTCGCGTTCCTGAATTCCGGCGTCAACATCACGCTGTCCGATATGCGCCACGCGGTCGAGCAGCGTGTCGAGCTGTTCTACGAGGGCGGCGTCGAGGAATTCGTCAAATATCTCGACCGCAACAAGAAGGCTGTGGTGCCGAGCCCGATTGTGATGCGCGCCGAGCAGAACGGCATCAGCGTCGAAGTTGCGATGTGGTGGAACGACAGCTACCACGAGAACGTGCTCTGCTTCACCAACAACATCCCGCAGCGCGACGGCGGCACCCATCTGGCGGGCTTTAGAGGTGCGCTGACGCGCCAGGTGACCGGCTATGCCGAAGCCATGGCGAAGAAGGAAAAGATCGCGCTGACCGGCGACGACTGCCGCGAAGGCCTGACTGCTGTGCTCTCGGTGAAAGTACCGGACCCGAAATTCTCGTCGCAGACCAAGGACAAGCTGGTGTCCTCGGAAGTGCGGCCGGTGGTCGAGAACGTGCTGAACACCGCCCTGTCAGCATGGTTCGAGGAACATCCCGGCGAGGCCAAGACCATCGTCGGAAAGGTGATGGAAGCTGCCGCTGCGCGCGAAGCCGCACGCAAGGCGCGCGATCTGACCCGCCGCAAGGGCGCGCTCGACATTGCCTCGTTGCCGGGCAAGCTCGCCGACTGTCAGGAGCGCGATCCGGCCAAGTCCGAACTGTTCATCGTCGAGGGTGATTCCGCAGGCGGCTCCGCCAAGCAGGGCCGCAACCGCGAATTCCAGGCCGTGCTGCCGCTGCGCGGTAAAATCCTCAACGTCGAGCGCGCGCGCTTTGACAAGATGCTCTCGTCCGAACAAATCGGCACCCTGATTACGGCGCTCGGCACCGGCATCGGCCGCGACGATTTCGACATTTCGAAGCTGCGTTATCACAAGATCATCGTGATGACCGACGCCGACGTCGACGGCGCGCATATCCGCACGCTGTTGCTGACGTTCTTCTTCCGGCAGATGCCGGCGCTGATCGAAGGCGGCTTCCTCTACATCGCACAGCCACCGTTGTTCAAGGTCACGCGCGGCAAGTCCGAGCAGTACCTCAAGGACGAGCGCGCGATGGAAGATTATCTGATCGACACCGGCCTCGACGATTGCGTTCTCAAGCTGGCGTCGGGCGAAGACCGCAAGGGCCGCGATCTTCAGGCGCTGCTGGACGACGCGCGCGTCATTCGCGGCATCCTGAACAGCATGCACAGCCGCTACAATCGTAGCGTCGTCGAGCAGGCAGCGATCGCGGGCGTGCTCAGTCCGCATGTGATCGGCAATATCGAGACCGCCAATCAGGCCGCGGATTACATCGCCAAGCGCCTCGACGCGCTGGCTGACGAAGTCGAGCGCGGCTGGGTCGGACGCTTCGCCGAAGGCGAAGGCTATTTCTTCGAGCGCACCGTTCGGGGCGTCAAGGATGTCGCGGTCATCGACGACGCATTGCTCGGCTCCGCCGAGGCGCGCAAGCTCGACGAATATGCCCCACGTTTGCAGGAGGCCTATCCGCGCAGCAGCGTGCTCCGCCGTAAGGACACCGAAACGCCGATCCACGGCCCGGTCAGCCTGTTCGAGGCGGTGACCGACGCCGGTCGCAAGGGCGTCACCTATCAGCGTTACAAAGGCCTCGGCGAAATGAACCCGCAGCAATTGTGGGAGACGACGCTCGACGTCAATGCCCGCTCGCTGCTGCAGGTGAAGGTCAAGGAAGTCGATGCCGCCGACGACATCTTCACCAAGCTGATGGGCGACGTCGTTGAACCGCGCCGCGAGTTCATCCAGGACAATTCGCTCGACGCCAACGTCGACGTGTAAACACACGCCGGGATGACGCGCGCATGACGGGTCTTTGCGGGCGTTCCCGTCACTTTCGCCGGATGTGAACAGATGTTTGCCTGATTCCGGGTATACGGGACGTCATCCACTCATAATGTTGACGGGCCAGTTTCTTGATGATGATTTTTCGCGCGCTCGCGATCCTTTTCGCACTTGCTGTCTTCTCATGCCCGCCGCTGAAACTCGTCACCGCGGCACACGCGGAGGATGCGGTAAATCCACCGGCATCCGCGCCCCCCGCTGCGCCTGCCGCCGCCGCACCAGCGGCCGCTCCCGATCAAACGCTGCCTCTGGTGGCGGTGCCGCAGTTTCCCCGCGCGCAATCGAAACTTGAGGAATGGAAGGAAACGCTCGACCGTGCGGAAATCGCACTGCGCAGCCGCGGGATTGCCGACACGACACTGAGCTATCTGCGGGACCAGACCACCGCGGCGCAAGGTGCCGCACGCGAGCTGATCGCGGCTTTCACACCGAGGCTTGAAGGCGCGACCGCGCGTGCAGCGGAGCTTGCGCCGAACGCCAAGGATCCGACACCGCAGTCCGATGCCATCAAACTGGAGCGTGCGAAGCTGCAGGCCGAGATCGCCGCCCGGCAAAGCATCATCCAGCAATCCAAGCTCATCAATGTGCGGGCCCAGCAAACCCTCGACCGGATTACAGAGCATCGCCGGACCATGTTCGCCGACACCGTGCTCGAGCGTTCCGCAAGCCTGATCAATCCCTCGTTCTGGGTGAAAGTCGGCGCCAGCGTCCCCGCCTCGGCCAGCCGCCTGATTGCGCTGGTCACCGACTGGGGCAGCCTGCTGGCGTCCCAACCGCTACGCGCGGCCTCGGGATTCCTGATTGCCGTGACTGTGGTGCTTGGATTTTTCCTCACCCCCGGCAGGCGCTGGCTGGCGCGCTGGACAACCCGCGATCCCGACGTCGCCCATCCCGGCCCGCTGAACAAGACCGGCTCGGCCATCGCCATCGCGGTAACCGGCGGCGCGATCCCCGGCGTCGCATTGCTGGTGCTGTATCAAGCGCTGATGGCACTTGGCCTGTTGCCGTCCGATATCAGCGCCATTGTCCGCGCGCTTTTTATCGGAATCACCTTCGCATTCTTTTTCACCCATCTGACGCAAGCCGTGCTCGCGCCGGAGCGGCCGTCCTGGCGTTTGATCGGCCTTGAGGATGCAGCGGTTGACGGCCTGGTGACACTCGCCGCGTCGATCGGGATCGTGGTGACGGCCGGCCTGGTTCTCGACGCGACAAATATCGCAATCGGCGCTCCTGACGAACTGTCGTCTGCCAGTCAGGGCGTGGTCGCCATCGCCATCGCTTTCCTGTTCATGATTGCGCTTCGCATTATCGCCGGCGCGGGAAGCAACGACGACGACGAAAATGCCCCTCACGCGGACCGCTCGGCCTGGCGTCTTTTGATTCCCGTCGGCTGGATCGTTGCCGTCGCAGCATTGCTCAGTCCGCTCGGCGGCTACGTCGCATTCGGCCGCTTTGCGTCGGGTGAACTGCTGGTGGTGGTCGTCGTTTTGATGACAGCCACCCTTCTGAGCCGTTTCGCCGACGCCGCCATCTCATCGGCGTTCGCCTTCCATGGCCGGATTGGCCGCATCTTGCGGCATACGACCGGGTTGTCCAGCGCGACGGTCCGCCAGATTGCCGCGCTGCTGTTCGGCTTCGTGCAGCTGGCGCTGGTAGCGATTTCCGCTTTTCTTCTTCTTGCCACCTGGGGCATTCATTCCGACGACATCGTCGGATCGATGTCGGCGGCGTTTTTCAGCTTTTCGGTTGGAAAGTTCACCATCTCGCCGTCCGCCATTCTCGGCGCATTGGTCGTGCTGGTCATCGGCATGCTTGCGACACGGATGTTGCAGCGATGGCTCGAGGCGCGGTTTCTGCCCGAAACCAATCTCGATCTTGGGGTACGCGCATCGATCCGCACCGGCGTCGGCTATCTGGGAATCATTCTGGCCGTCATCGTTGCGCTGTCGTATGTCGGACTCAATCTGCAGAACGTCGCTATCGTCGCCGGTGCGCTATCGGTCGGCATCGGCTTTGGCCTCCAGTCGATCATCAACAATTTCGTATCCGGTTTGATCCTGCTTGTGGAGCGACCGATCAAGGTCGGCGACCGCATCGAGGTCGGCACCCGCATGGGCGTCGTCAAACGCATCAATGTCCGCTCCACCGAAATCGTCACCTACGACAATCTGTCCGTCATCGTTCCCAATGCGGAGCTGATCAGCGGCCAGGTCGTGAACTGGATGCATGGAAGCTTTACCGCGCGACTCTCCGTGATGGTGGGGACGTCTTATGACGCGGACCCCGACAAGGTGATTGCGATCCTGCTGGAGATCGTCGCCAACCATCCTCGGGCACTGAAAAATCCCGAACCGTTTGCCATCCTTGGTAACTTCGGTGCCGATGCACTGGAGTTCACGGTGTTCTTTCATGTCGGAAATATCGGCGTCGATGCCGGGGTCGCCAACGACGTCCGGCTCGAAATACTGAAGCGATTCAAGACCGAGGGCATCGAGATTCCGTTCGGCCAGCGCGACCTGCATTTCCGCGATTTCGACCGGCTGGAAACTGTGCTTCGGGAGATCGGCGGCACCCGCCGCCCAGAAGCGCCCAAATCCGATAAACCATCCGATAAAACGTCCGACAAACCGTCC
>CALRLJ020000111.1:0-9763 GCA_943368635.1 Sediminibacterium ginsengisoli
AGGCCGCTGTCGCTTGAGTAGCGCTCAAGAAAATCGAACGGCCACGGAGATACGCCCCATGAACGGTCCACTCGCCGGAATTAAAGTCATCGAGATCGGGCAGGCGCTCGCGGGTCCGCTGGCCGGTGCGATCCTCGCCGACATGGGCGCGGACGTCATCAAGATCGAGAAGCCGGACGGCGGCGACGATGCGCGCAGCTGGGGGCCTCCCTTCATCGACGAAGCCTCGATCATGTTTCACGTCACCAACCGCAACAAGCGCTCGGTAACGCTCGACATGAAGAATGCAGCCGACATCGAGAAGCTCAAAGTTCTCGTGCGCGATGCCGACATCCTGATCCAGAATCTGCGCTCCGGTGTCGTCAACGATCTCGGCATCGGTCCCGAACACATGCGCGCGATCAATCCGCGATTGATTTACTGCTCGATCTGGGCGTTCGGGCCGAAGGGTCCGCTGTCGAAAGCGCCGGGGTTCGATCCGCTGCTTCAGGCGTTCGGCGGCGTGATGATGCAGACCGGCCGTCATGAGGATCCGCCGACATTCTGCGCGCCCGCCATTAACGACAAGGCCACCGCGCAATGGTGCGTGATCGGCGCGCTCGGCGCGTTGCAGCAGCGTCAGGTCACGGGCAAGGGCTGCGTGATCGATACCTCGCTGCTCGACAGTGCGGCGTCGTGGGTCGATTCATCGCTGGCGACCTATCACATCACGCAGGAGCTTTCGCCGCGGACGGGGGCTGCGACGCCGACCATCGTGCCGTATCAGGCGTTCGAGACCGCCGATCTTCCGCTGGTCATCGCCGCCGGTTATGACCGGCTGTTTCACAAGCTTGCAACCGTTCTGGGATTTCCCGAATGGTGTACCGATCCACGGTTTGCGAAAGGCCGCGACCGCTTCGTCCACCGCGAGATCCTGATCGGATTGCTAAAGCCGGTGATGCGCACGAAAACGCGCGCCGAATGGCTTGCGGCGTTCGAGGCAGTCGGTGTGCCGTGCAGTCCGGTCAACACCATCGTGGAATTGTCACAGACCGAGCAGTTCAAGGCCTCCGACCTGATGCGCACATTGCCCGGCAGCGATCTGCCGGTGGTCGGCTTACCGATTTCGTTCGACGGCCAGCGTCCGCATCCGCATTCCGGCGCGCCGAAGCTCGGACAGCACAACGATGAGGTGCTGGGGTAACACGATCCCGCGATCTGAAGTTAATGCACTTGCATCCTTTTTGCCCCAAGGCTAAGTCGGGCTGTCCGGTGCTTTGCCGTTTCTGAAAGGATGTTCTGATGGCCTATACCGTTGCCGTTATCGTCGGCAGCCTCCGCAAGGAGTCGTTTTCGCTCAAGATCGCCAATGCTTTTGCCAAGATCGCGCCGTCCTCGCTCAAGCTTGAGAACGTGACGCTCTACGATCTGTCGTTTTTCAATCAGGATCTGGAAGCAACGCCGCCGGCGGACTGGCTCGCGTTCCGCGAGAAAATCCAGAAGGCCGACGCGGTTCTTTTCGTGACGCCGGAATACAACCGCTCGATTCCGGGTGTGTTGAAGAACGCCATCGACGTCGGTTCGCGGCCGCCGGGCAAGAGTTCGTTCCTCGGCAAGCCCATCGGCATTGTCAGCAGTTCGCCTGGCCCGCTCGGTGGTGTTTGCGCTGCCATGAACCTGAAACAGATTCTTCCCGGCTATAGCGGCCCGATCATGCAGCAGCCCGAAATCTACCTGAACGGAGTGGGCGACGCCTTCGACGACAAGGGCAACCTGACCAAGGAAGCGCTTGAGAAGGTTCTGAAGACCTACATCGATGCCTTCGCGGCATGGGTCGAGAAGCTCAAGAAATAGCAGCGACGCAAGAACGACGGCCCGGTTGTTAGCAATCGCTTAACCGGGCTGTCGCATCGTGCGGGCATGGTCTCTCGCTCGCGACTCAAAGCTATCATGACCGGCCTCGCGCTTTACGCGATTGCCGCGGCGTTGATTGCCTATTTTGGTGTCAATGCCTACACGGGCAAGTACGGCCTCAACGCGCGGCAGGAACTGGATCAAGAGATCGTGTTGCTGACCACCGAACTGGCGCGGCTCAAGGCCGAACGCATCGCGGCGGAACAACGCGTCTCATTGCTTCGTTCGGACCGGGTCGATCCCGATATGCTCGACGAACGCACGCGTTACCAGCTCGACTATGTGCATCCGCGCGATCTCGTGCGGATGATCGGTCAGAACTAGGTTTCAAATTTCAAAAATCGTTTGCTTTCGAGTCTAAAATTGCTGTCGCTGCAATGCGTCATAGATGCGCAATGCATTCGGGCACGCGATCCTTTCATGCCGATATGAGTTGGGGTAGAGAGGTTGATACCTGCTCTCTCATCCGGACAAGCTATGGCAACAGCGAAGAAAACGGCCACCAAGGATGCTGGCAACGGCTCCGGGCATCCGAACAATTTGAGTTTTACCAAGGAGCAGGAGCTTCATGCATTTCGCGACATGATGCTGATCCGCCGCTTCGAGGAAAAGGCCGGCCAGCTTTACGGAATGGGCGCCATCGGCGGTTTCTGCCATCTTTATATCGGCCAGGAAGCAGTCGTGGTCGGCATGCAGATGTCGCTGGAGCAGGGCGACCAGATTATCACCAGCTACCGCGATCACGGCCACATGCTGGCCTGCGGCATGGACCCTAAAGGCGTGATGGCCGAATTGACCGGACGTGAAGCCGGTTATTCCAAGGGCAAGGGCGGCTCCATGCACATGTTCAGCAAGGAGAAGAACTTCTACGGCGGCCATGGCATCGTCGGCGCACAGGTTCCGCTCGGCACTGGCCTCGCTTTCGCCAATCGCTATCGCGGCAACAAGAGCGTCAGCATCGCCTATTTCGGCGACGGCGCGGCCAATCAGGGTCAGGTCTACGAAAGCTTCAACATGGCGGAGCTGTGGAAGCTCCCCGTGATCTACGTCATCGAAAACAACCGTTACGCCATGGGAACCTCGGTCTCCCGTTCGTCGGCGCAGACCGACTTCTCCAAGCGCGGTGCGTCGTTCAACATTCCCGGCGAACAGGTTGACGGTATGGACGTCCGTGCGGTGAAGGCTGCGGGCGACAAGGCGGTGCAGTGGTGCCGCGAGGGCAACGGGCCTTACATTCTCGAAATGCAAACCTACCGCTATCGCGGTCACTCGATGTCGGACCCTGCGAAGTATCGCACCCGCGAGGAAGTGGACAAGGTTCGTCACGATAGCGATCCGATCGAGCAGGTGCGGCAGCGTTTGCTTGACCTCAAGGTTAGCGAGCAGGATCTGAAGGCGGTCGACGGCGAGGTTCGCGAGATCGTCAACGAGGCTGCGGATTTCGCGCAGCACGCGCCTGAGCCGGATGTCTCCGAGCTTTACACCGACATTTACCGATAAGTGCGGAGCGACCATGCCGATTCAAGTTTTGATGCCCGCGCTATCGCCCACCATGGAGAAGGGCAACCTTTCCAAATGGCTGAAAAAAGAGGGTGAAGCCATCAAGTCCGGCGATGTCATCGCCGAGATTGAAACCGACAAAGCCACGATGGAAGTCGAGGCGACCGACGAGGGCACGCTCGGCAAGATTCTGATTGCCGAGGGCACCAATGACGTCGCGGTCAACACGCCGATTGCGACCATCCTGAGCGACGGCGAGAGCGCCGCCGATCTGGGCAAGGCTCCGGCAGCCGCCGCGGCTTCTAAACCCAGTGTTGAAGTTAAGCAGGAAATTGAAGAATCCCGCGCACCTGTCGGGGAAGGCAAGCCACAGATCAGCGCGCCTGCCGTTGTGGCGGCACCTGCCGCGCCGGTCGAGCCGGACCCCGAAGTGCCGCCCGGCACCGAGATGGTGAAAATGACGGTGCGCGAAGCGCTCCGCGATGCCATGGCCGAGGAAATGCGCCGCGACGGCGACGTGTTCGTGATGGGCGAAGAGGTCGCCGAATATCAGGGCGCCTACAAGATCACCCAAGGGCTGTTGCAGGAATTCGGCGAACGCCGCGTGATCGATACCCCGATCACCGAGCATGGCTTTGCCGGCGTCGGTGTCGGTGCGGCGATGGCGGGACTGAAACCCATCGTCGAATTTATGACGTTCAACTTCGCGATGCAGGCGATCGACCAGATCATCAACTCGGCTGCGAAGACGCTGTATATGTCCGGCGGCCAGATGGGCTGCTCGATTGTGTTCCGCGGACCGAACGGCCCCGCCGCGCGCGTTGCCGCCCAGCACAGCCAGGATTACTCGGCGTGGTACTCGCAGATTCCGGGCCTCAAGGTCGTGACGCCGTATTCGGCGGCTGATGCAAAGGGGCTGCTGAAAGCCGCGATCCGCGATCCGAACCCGGTGATCTTCCTCGAGAACGAAATTCTCTACGGCCATACCGGCGAAGTGCCGAAGCTCGACGATTATGTCGTGCCCATCGGCAAGGCGCGCATCGTGCGCGCCGGCAAGGACGTGACGTTGATCGCATGGTCGAACGGCATGACCTACGCGCTTGGTGCCGCCGATGAACTCGCCAAGGAAGGCATCGAAGCCGAAGTCATCGATCTGCGCACGCTGCGCCCGATGGATACCGAGACGATCATCAACTCGGTGAAGAAGACCTCGCGCGCCGTGGTTGTCGAGGAAGGCTGGCAGCAGTCCGGCGTGGGCGCGGAAATCGCAGCGCGGATCATGGAGCAGGCGTTCGATTATCTCGACGCGCCGGTTGCGCGCGTATCGGGTAAGGACGTGCCGATGCCTTACGCGGCGAACCTCGAAAAGCTCGCATTGCCGACGGTGGCCGAAGTCGTCGCCGCCGCCAAAGCCGTTAGTTATCGCTGAGAGCGGGGCCAGTGCGGTGGTTCAGAAGTTCGCTTCATCGTTTCCGCGAGTTCTTCAAGCGAACTTCTGAACCTAAACCGCACTGGATAAATTAGATTTGCGAGTGTCCCTTCGAATCCGAAGTTCGTATCGGAGGGCGCTGCACAATGAGACGAACTTCGGATTCGGGACACTCGTATCATGCCGATCAACATTCTGATGCCCGCGCTTTCGCCCACCATGGAAAAGGGCAACCTCTCCAAGTGGCTCAAGAAGGAAGGCGACAAGGTCAAGTCCGGCGACGTGATCGCCGAGATCGAGACCGACAAGGCGACGATGGAAGTCGAAGCCGTCGATGAAGGCACCATTGCGAAAATCCTGGTGCCGGAAGGTACGCAGGACGTTCCGGTCAACAACATCATCGCGGTGCTTGCCGGTGACGGTGAGGACGTGAAGGCTGCGGGCGCAGGGGCCGCGTCAGCGCCGCCCGCAAAGTCCGAAGCACCAAAGGCTGAAGCGCCGAAAGCCGCGGCTCCTGCCGCAGCACCCGCACCGGCTGCCGCTCCGGCACCTGCGAAGGCCGCTCCACAGGCGGCACCCGCCGCCGCACCCGCCAGCAATGGTGCGCGCGTGTTCTCCTCGCCATTGGCGCGCCGTCTTGCCAAAGATGCCGGGATCGATCTGTCCCGCGTCAACGGCTCGGGTCCGCATGGCCGCGTGGTCGCGCGCGATATCGATCAGGCGAAGTCTGGCGCGGGCCTCAAGCCTGCCGCCGCGAGTGCCCCGGCGGGTAGCACGAGTGCGATCGGCGCGCCGGCAATGTCCGATCAGCAGATTCTTGCGCTGTATCAGGAAGGCGGCTTCGAAACCATTCCGCACGACTCGATGCGCCGGACCATCGCGCAGCGCCTGACCTCGGCGACGAATTCGATGCCGACGTTCTATCTGACCATCGACTGCGATCTCGGCAAGCTCAGTGCTGCGCGCGAGGACATCAACGCGGCGGCAGGCAAGGACAAGGACGGCAAGCCGCTCTACAAGCTCTCGGTCAACGACTTCGTCATCAAGGCGATGGCGCTGGCGCTGCAGAAAATTCCCGAAGCGAACGTGTCGTGGACCGAAGCCGCGATGCTTCGCCACAAGCATTCGGACATCGGCGTCGCGGTGGCGCTGCCGTTCGGCCTGATCACGCCGATCATTCGGCAGGCTGAACTCAAGACGTTGTCGGCCATCTCAAATGAGATGAAAGATCTTGCCTCGCGTGCGAAAAACAAGAAGCTCAAGCCGAACGAATATCAGGGCGGCACGTCGTCGGTGTCCAATCTCGGCATGTACGGCATCAAGGATTTCACCGCGGTGATCAACCCGCCGCAGTCCTCGATCCTTGCGGTGGGCACGGGCGAGGAACGGGCGGTGGTGCGCAACGGTCAGATCGTTGCGGCGACCATCATGAGCGTGACGTTGTCTTGCGACCATCGCGCCATCGATGGCGCGCTCGGTGCGGAGTTGATTACGGCGTTCAAGAAGCTGATCGAAAATCCCGTGATGATGGTGGTGTGATTTCTTTTTCCCTCTCCCTTGTGGGAGAGGGGGCGGGCGCGTCGCTTGATCGAGGACGGCGTAGGAGCAGCATTCTATGCGGGTAATTGTAGCACTCGTTTTTTGGATTGTGCCTGGTCTTTCCTACGCGCAGGAGAGAGTTGATATTGTAAATATCTTCGCGAATTTTCTTGCGAGCGGGGTTGCTGCTAACGCCTGTAACGCCGTTGACAAATCGACTGCAGCCAAGTTTTCCGCAAACAGCACTGTGGTTGCAATCCGCGCTGCGATGGCGTTGAAAGAGCGAAATGTAGCGATGAGTGAAAAGGAGCTGAGTGAAAAAATTGCTAAATGGGCAGATACGACCAAGCAATCCGTCAAAAATGAGATCGACAAAAATGGCTGTGGGTCGAATCGAATTCAAGATCTGCTAAAGCTGTACACGATGCACACCAAATTGGACTTGCATTGATGCGTGTCAAAACATCATGACCTTGGATCACACTGCTGATAGAAAATCCGGTGATGATGGTGGTGTGACGGGCCGGCGCGGGAGATTTCGATGAAACTCTTTGGCGCTATCATTCTTGCGGGGGTGATTTCATTCTTCGCCGGTCTGATCGTCACCGTCATCGGCTCATGGATCATCCCGTGTGGCAGCGACAAGGCGGGCTGCGGGATGGGCGATGCCTATCGCATTTTCTTCGTGCCGCTTTACGCCATCGCCGGAATGATCGCATTCGGCATATCCGCGCCGGGGAAATCCCGTGAACGCCCGCTCAAGCTGACCATGCTGACGCTGGTTCTGGTCTCGGTTTTCCTCGCGGTGTTTGCGATTGGATCGGACCTCGACAACGGCAGGCCGGTGCGGCTTGGGACGTTGCTGGAATTGCTTCAGATGCTGTTGCCGTTCTGGGCCGTGGTGCTGGTTCAATGGCGGATCATCCGGGGCTTCGTGCTTGAGCGTGACGTTGCGCAGCAGGCTGCGACATGATCGGCGGCGAATTCGGTATCCGTAAATTTCTGATAGCAAGACAGCGCCAGTTGGCGAGCGGAGTTGCAAATGGCTGACACTTCTTTCGATGTCGTGGTGATCGGATCGGGACCGGGCGGCTACGTCACCGCGATCCGGGCCGCGCAACTCGGTTTCAAGACGGCGATTGTCGAGAAGGCGTATCTTGGTGGCATCTGCAACAACTGGGGCTGCATCCCGACCAAGGCGCTGCTGCGCTCGGCGGAAATCTATCACTACATGAAGCACGCCAAGGATTACGGCCTGTCGGCGGACAACGTGTCGTTCGATCCGAAAGCGGTGATCGCGCGTTCGCGCGGCGTGGTGAAGCGCCTCAATGGCGGCGTCGAATACCTGATGAACAAGAACAAGATCACCATCATCTGGGGCGAGGCCAATCTCGACGGCGGCGGCAAGTTCACGGTGAAGAAAACCGAAGCGGCGGCACCGAAAGGCGCACTGGGGGCGGGTGCATACACCGCCAAGCACATCATCGTCGCCACCGGCGCGCGGCCGCGCGTGCTGCCGAGCCTGGAGCCTGACAAGAAACTGGTCTGGACATACTTCGAGGCGATGAACCCCGACAAAATGCCGAAATCGCTGCTGGTGGTCGGCTCCGGCGCCATCGGTATCGAGTTCGCGTCGTTCTACAAGACCATGGGTGCTGACGTGACCGTGGTCGAAGTGCTGCCACAGATCTTGCCGGTCGAAGACGCGGAGATCGCAGGCTTCGCGCGCAAGCAGTTCGAGAAGCAGGGCTTGAAAATTCTGGCCAATACCAAAGTCACCAAGCTCGAGAAGAAAGCCGACAGCGTGGTTGCGACCATCGATGACGGCAAGGGCAAGCCGGTGCAGACGGAGTTCGACCGCGTTATTTCAGCGGTCGGCGTGGTCGGCAACATCGAAGGTTTCGGGCTTGAAAAGCTCGGCGTGAAAACCGATCGCGGCTGCATCGTGATCGACGGCTACGGCAAGACCAACGTGCCGGGCATTTATGCCATCGGCGATGTCGCCGGTCCGCCGATGCTGGCGCACAAGGCCGAGCATGAAGGCGTCATCTGTGTCGAAGCCATCAAGGGCATGCATCCGCATCCGATGGACAAGCTGCTCATTCCGGGCTGCACCTATTGCCATCCGCAGATCGCATCGGTCGGTCTGACCGAAGCGAAGGCGAAAGAGGCGGGCAAGGACGTGCGCGTGGGGCGTTTCCCGTTTGTCGGCAACGGCAAGGCCATCGCGCAGGGCGAAGATCAGGGCATGGTCAAGGTGATCTTCGACAAGAAGACAGGCCAGCTTCTCGGCGCGCACATGGTGGGTTCGGAAGTCACTGAACTGATCCAGGGCTTCGTGGTCGCGATGAATCTGGAGACCACGGAAGAAGAACTCTTCCACACCATCTTCCCGCATCCGACGATTTCGGAGACGATGAAGGAAGCCGTGCTCGATGCCTATGGCCGCGTGCTGAATATGTGAGCGCCGCGCTATCGGTACTGTGGCGCGGGCGGATGATTGGCGTTGGCGAGTCGGCCAACCCCGAGCAGGGTCTCGATTAGAACCTGTGGTTCAAGCCGACCCGCACGACATTCGGGTCGGTGGCGAACTTCGCCGTATAGGTGTTCGGCTGCGTTTCCGCGGTCGGCGTCACCGCCAGCGCCGCAATTGGTCGAGGTTCCAACACCGATGATGTTGATACTGGAGCCAGGCGAAACAGTTATGGCCACGGCGTTGTTCAATTGCGCATAGACGAAACCGCCGGTGGATAGGCGTTCAAGGATATCCGCCTTTCGAACCGTTACTGAATTGAGTTAAACTTGGTGTCTGCTGGCCGATTCAGGCCGGAAGCTACAGGTGAGGGATCGATGAACGACGCACAGGCATTTTTGAGCCAGCCGGGAGTAGGCTTCTTCACCATGCTGCTGATCGGCGCCATCGCCGGCTGGATCGCCGAGCGGGTGACCTCGTCCGACCACGGCATCTTCACCAACATTCTGGTCGGCGTGTGCGGCTCGTTCGTGGGTGCCAAGCTGGCTGAAATCGCACAAGTGCCGGTGTTCGGCTTCTGGCGCACGCTGCTTTCGGCGGCGGTTGGCGCCGTTATCCTGCTGTTTGCCTGGCGCATGATCCGCGGCCAGCGTTAACCGCTTACGTCACTCCCATCGCCAAACGGGCGGGCGCGGCATCGTTGCCGCGCTGCAACTTCTGTTGCCTGACTACAACACTTGGTGAACATTTAACCGTCGCCTCAGCCGACCCTTGCGCGCGCCGCTATTTAGCCACACGCCTCCGTGAGATCATTATTCCGTAGGCGAAACGCCACGGCATTCGTGAGGGCGTTGGAAAAACCTCCTGATTTTAGGGGTTTTCCGGATTTCACGGCTGGCTGCGGGACGAGGTTCACGATGGACGCGAAG
>CALRLJ020000112.1:0-9753 GCA_943368635.1 Sediminibacterium ginsengisoli
TGTTGTCGACGTCGCGCGCCTCGATCACGGCCGATTCGCGCACGTTGCAGAACAGCGCCAGCTTGCGGCGTTCCTCCTTCGGAATTTCGCGGTCGGTGCGGCACAAGAGAATATCCGGCTGGATGCCGATCGAGCGCAACTCCTTGACCGAGTGCTGGGTCGGCTTTGTCTTGAGTTCACCAGCACTTGGAATGTAGGGCAGAAGCGTCAGGTGAATGTAGATCACCTCACCGCGCGGCAGATCGTTCTTCACCTGGCGGATCGCCTCGAAGAACGGCAGGCCCTCGATGTCGCCAACGGTGCCGCCAACTTCGCAGAGCACGAAGTCGTAGCCCTCGTTGCCGCCGAGGATGAATTCCTTGATCGCGTTGGTGACGTGCGGAATCACCTGCACCGTCGCGCCGAGATAATCGCCGCGCCGCTCCTTGTTCAGGATGTCCTGATAAATTCGGCCGGTGGTGATGTTGTCCTGCTTGGTCGCCGGACGCCCGGTGAAGCGCTCGTAGTGTCCGAGATCGAGATCGGTCTCCGCGCCGTCATCGGTCACGAACACTTCGCCGTGCTGATACGGCGACATCGTTCCGGGATCGAGATTGAGATAGGGATCGAGCTTACGAAGGCGGACCTTGTAGCCTCGTGACTGCAGCACAGCGCCGAGCGCTGCTGAAGCCAAACCCTTGCCGAGCGAGGAGACCACGCCGCCGGTGATGAAAATATACCGCGTCATGGGATTCAACCTTTAACTCCGCCGCTGTGATTCGCAAAACTAAACGCGCGCGCACGCCGACAAATCGTGACGCTGTGGATCACTTGGATATGTAAGTTCAGTCAGTAGCTTGGAAGGCAATTCTAAGTCTTGCAGGCAAGCGGCTTGTGCATGGCTGCAAGTCTTGTCGCGACAACAGCCCTACTTCGACTGCGGCGCCTGAGGTACGGACGGCGCTTCAGGCTTCTTGAGCGAATCCAGCAGACCGCCGACCGGCGCCTGCGGAGCGCTGCCGGGCTGCGAAATTGGCGTCGGGCTGGTGTTGAGGATCGAGGCGGGTTTGCGCTCGTAGCTGGCGAGCCACGACATGAACAGGCTGGTCACGAAGAACCCGGCAGCCAGAATAGCCGTGGTGCGCGTCAGCAGGTTGGTGGTGCCGCGGCTGGACATGAAGCCGCCGCCTCCACCGCCGCCGACACCGAGGCCGCCGCCTTCCGAGCGCTGCAACAGCACTACGCCGATCAGGCCAAGGACGAGCATGAGATGGATGACGATAATGACAGTCTGCATCGTTACCTTCCGTCACAAGGATCGAACGCCGGCAGCCGGTCGCTTCGAGACTTGCGGGGGTTGAAGTTGCGCGGTCTGTACACGATTGCAGGGGTGATTGTCACCCCCGGCGGACCGCATTGGCTGGACTGGATTTAGGGACACGCTGCCGCAATCGCAAGGAAATCAACCGCTTTCAGGCTGGCCCCGCCGACCAGAGCACCGTCCACATTGGCCACCGCCATCAGTTCTGCGGCATTGGAGGGCTTGACGGAGCCTCCGTAGAGGATTCGCATGCCGGGCCCCTGCTGGCTAAAGCGGCTGTTGAGTTTATCCCGGATAAACTCATGAACTTCCTCGACATCCTTGATCGTCGGCGTGCGTCCGGTTCCAATTGCCCAGACCGGCTCATAGGCGACCACCAGATTGGCGGCGGTGGCACCATCCGGCACCGATCCGGCGACCTGGCTTCCGACAATATCCAGCGTTTGCCCGGCATCGCGTTCGGCCTGCGTCTCGCCGACGCAGACGATGGCGACAAGTCCCGCACGCCAGGCAGCCTCGGCCTTCTGACGGATCAAGGCGTCGGTCTCGTGATGGTCGGTCCGGCGCTCGGAATGGCCCACGATAATCGCCGTTGCACCTGCATCGGCCACCATCTCCGCCGAAATATCGCCGGTATGCGCCCCGGAGGCTGCCGGGTGGCAATCCTGCGCGCCGACCGCCACTTTCGCCCCGATGACCACCGCAGCGGCCGTGAACAGCAGCGTCGCGGGCGGACAGATCAGCAAATCCGCCTTGCGCCACACCGCCTCCGCGCCCTGCCCGATGGCAGCCAGCTCGCTCATGGAAGCCTTGAGGCCGTTCATTTTCCAGTTCCCGGCGATCAGGGGGCGGCGCGTGTCGGTCATCGTTGATCTCGCATCACAATTGGACGATCTGCGCTAGCAGAGGCCTCTGACGGACGCCAGTTCCGAGGCTGGCTTTCCACACGGTGGTTCCCGTTTTCCGGGGTCTGATATTAACCGCGCTGATGCGCCGCCGTTTGCACGGTTGCTAGGGAACCGTCACCTCTTTATATGTTGGCGAAACAACGCGGTAACGCCCCGATAGCGAACCGCCCCATCCCCCGAACATCAAGTTGGTCCCATGCTCCGAGGAATGCGCAAAGCCTCATCGAATTGGCTCGGCAAGACGGTGATGTCCGTCATGTTCGGCGTGCTGATCATCAGTTTCGGCGTCTGGGGCATCGCCGACATCTTCAAGGGCTTCGGACAGTCGTCGCTCGCCAAGATCGGCAACACCGAGATCACCAGCGAGCAATTCAGAAACCTGTTCACCGACAAGGTGCAGCAGATCGGCCGCCGCTTCGGTCGGCCGCTGACGACGGAGCAGGCCCGCCAGTTCGGCCTCGACCGTCAGGTGCTGCAGGATGTCATTGCCGATGCCGCTCTCGACGAGACCGCCAAACGCATGGGCCTCGGACAGTCCGACGCCGACGTTGTGCGCGCGATCTCCAACGATCCGAACTTCAAGGGCCTCGACGGCAAATTCGAACACGAACGGTTCGTGCAGATCATCCGCCAGGCCGGCTTCACCGAGCCACGCTACATCGCCGAACAGAAGCGTGTGGCGATGCGCCGGCAGTTGACCGGGACAATCGTTGCCGGTCTTGAGCCGCCCAAAACCCAGATCGAGGCGCTGGTCCGCTTCCAGAACGAACAGCGTTCGGCCAATTACGTCCGGCTGACCGCAGCACAAGCCGGCACCATCGACGCGCCCTCGCCCGAGGCGCTCGCCGCCTACTTCGAGGACCGCAAGCAACTGTTCCGCGCGCCCGAATATCGCAAAATCGCCGTGCTCACGCTGACGCCGGATGAACTCGCCAAGTGGATCACGGTTTCCGACGAGGACGCGAAGAAGGTGTTCGAGCAGCGCAAGGAACGCTTCGCCACCCCTGAGCGCCGTCAGGTTCTCCAGATTCCATTCCCGAATGCCGACGAGGCAAAGGCCGCGCGTGAACGCATCGCCGCCGGAACGTCATTCGAGGACATCGCCAAGGAGCGCAAGCTCACCCCGGCCGACATCGATCTCGGCGACGTGGCGAAAGCATCGATCGGCGATTCCGCGCTCGCGGATGCAGCCTTCGCGCTCGCGCCGGACACCGTCAGCGAGCCTGTGAAGGGTGCGCTTATCACCGCGCTGCTGAAGGTTACGAAAGTCACGCCCGGCACCAACCCGACCTATGAAAGCGTCGCACCAACGATCAAGCGCGAACTGGCGACCGAGCGCGGACGGGCGCAATTGCAGGATCTGCACAACAAGATCGAGGACGAGCGCGGCGGCGGATCGAACATTGCCGAAGCAGCCCAGAAGCTCGGACTCAAGGCCATCACGATTGAAGCCACCGACCGCTCCGGGCGCGGGCCGGATGGCAAGCCGGTGACCGGCCTGCCGCAAGGCGTCGACATCATGGCCCCTGCATTTGCCAGCAACGTCGGCGTCGAGAACGAGCCGGTGCAGTTCAACGGCGGCGAATTGTGGTTCGACGTGCTCGGCGTTACGCCGTCGCGCGAGCGCGCGCTGGATGAGGTCAAGGATCAGGTCGAAGCCCGCTGGCGCGACGAACAGATCTCGACACGCCTGCGTGCCAAGGCCACCGAGATGGTCGGAAAGCTGGACAAGGGCGCCAAGTTCGACGCCGAGGCCGCTTCCGCCGGGCTAAAGGTTGAAACGGCACCGCTGTTCAAGCGCGATGCCGATGCCAAGGGCGTGCCGGAGCGGCTGGTTGCTGCCGCTTTCCGCACCCCCAAGGATGGCGTCGGCCAGACCGAAGGTGCGGGCGCAAGCGAGTGGATTGTCTTCAAGGTCACCGACATCGTCGTGCCGACGGTCGATCTCGCATCCGAGGACGTCAAGAAGCTGAAGGAAAATCTTCAGCGCGCCGAAATGGAAGAACAGGTCGCCGCCTATATCGCGAAGCTCGAAAGCGAGATCGGCGTCACCATCAACCAGAACGCGTTTGCCGTGGCGACAGGTGCGGCCGCCGCTCAGTGATGCTAACGAACAGCTATGCTCATTCGAGCGGACGCCCTACCTGTAAAGCAAGATCATGGACGACCTGAAAGCCATTATCGGAAAAGTCGCCACCGGCGCTGTCCTGTCGCGTGACGAGGCGGCTTCTGCGTTCGACCGCATGATGTCCGGTGAAGCAACGCCTTCGCAGATGGGCGGCCTCTTGATGGCGTTGCGCGTGCGTGGCGAAACCGTCGATGAAATCACCGGCGCTGTCTCCGCCATGCGCGCCAAGATGCTGACCGTGAAGGCTCCCGCAGACGCTGTCGATATTGTCGGCACCGGCGGCGACGGCTCAGGCTCCGTCAATGTCTCGACCTGCGCATCGTTTATTCTTGCAGGCGCAGGCGTTCCGGTCGCCAAGCACGGCAACCGCGCGCTGTCATCGAAATCGGGCGCAGCCGATGCGCTGGCCGCCCTCGGCGTCAATATCAACATCAGCCCGGACGATGTGGGCCGCTGCATTGCCGAGGCCGGGATCGGCTTCATGTTTGCGCCGACGCATCATCCTGCGATGAAGAATGTCGGCCCGACCCGTGTCGAACTCGCCACACGCACGATCTTCAACCTGCTCGGACCGCTGTCCAACCCGGCAGGCGTCAAGCGGCAGATGGTCGGCGTGTTCTCCAAGCATTGGGTCCAGCCGCTGGCGCAGGTGCTGAAAAACCTCGGCGCGGAATCGGTGTGGGTCGTGCATGGCTCGGACGGTCTCGATGAGATCACCCTCACCGGCCCGACCTTTGTGGCGGCGCTTGAGAACGGCAATATCCGCACGTTCGAGGTTACGCCCGAAGACGGCGGGCTGCCGCGCGCCACCGCGGCGGAACTCAAGGGCGGCGACGCCGAGGCCAACGCCAAGGCGCTGCGCGACGTGCTGGAAGGCAAGAAAAACGCTTACCGGAATGTCGCGCTGATGAATGCCGCAGCGGCCCTTGTGGTTGCCGGCAAGGCGAAGGATTTGAAGGAAGGCGTTGCGCTCGGCACCAAGGCGCTGGACACTGGCGCTGCGGCGGACAGGCTGAAGCGCCTTGTCGCTGTCTCCAATGCTTGAGGAAGAACAACCCTTGGCTGACATTCTCGACAAGATCGAAACCTACAAGCGCGAGGAAATCGCCGCCGCCAAGCGTGCGCTTCCGCTGTCGGAGATCGAAGCGCGCGCCAAGGCCGCGCCTGCGCCGCGCGGTTTCGCCAATGCCATTCGCGGCAAGATCGCACGCGGCGATTACGCATTGATTGCCGAGATCAAGAAGGCCTCGCCCTCGAAGGGATTGATCCGCGCCGACTTCGATCCGCCTGCACTCGCCAAGGCTTATGAGGCCGGTGGTGCCGCGTGTCTCTCGGTCTTGACCGATACGCCGTCGTTTCAAGGCTCGCTGGAATTCATGGTTGCCGCGCGCGCCGCTGTCTCGCTGCCGGTGCTGCGCAAGGACTTCATGTATGACACCTATCAGGTGGCGGAAGCGCGCGCCCACGGCGCGGACTGCATCCTGATTATCATGGCCGCGCTCGATGACGCCGCAGCCAAAGACATCGAGGTCGCCGCCTTCGCGCACGGCATGGACGTGCTGCTCGAAGTTCACAATCGCGAAGAACTCGACCGCGCGCTGAAACTGCGCTCGCCGCTGCTCGGCGTGAACAACCGCAACTTGCGCACCTTCGAGACGACACTGGCCACCAGCGAACAGCTCGCGCCGCTGATCCCGAAGGATCGCATCAGCGTCGGCGAAAGCGGAATTTTCGCGCCTGATGATCTCGCACGTCTCGCTAAAGTGGGCTTCTCCACATTCCTCGTCGGCGAAAGCCTGATGCGCCAGGCCGACGTGACGACTGCGACCCGCACGCTGCTCGCGCGCGGCGATGCGCAACGCGCCACCGGGACGCGTTGAGCCGTGGCGAAATCAAAGAAGAAAGCCAGCCCCGCCCTCACCCATATCGACGCCAAGGGCGAAGCCCGCATGGTCGATGTTTCGGCCAAGCCGGACACCGAGCGCGTGGCGGTGGCCGAGGGCCGCGTGGTGATGACCCGCAAGACGCTCGATCTGATTGTCAAAGGCAACGCCGCCAAGGGCGACGTGCTCGGCACCGCGCGCATCGCCGGGATCATGGCGGCGAAACGCACGTCCGACCTCATTCCGCTGTGCCATCCGCTAGCGCTGTCGAAAGTCACGCTCGACATCACGCCCGACACCAAATTGCCCGGCTGCCGCGTGCGCGCCACCGTGAAGGTCAAAGGCCCGACCGGCGTCGAGATGGAAGCGCTGACCGCCGTGTCGGTCGCGTGCCTCACCATCTACGACATGGTGAAAGCCGTGGAACGCGGCATCCAGATCGAAGCCATCCGTCTGGTCGAGAAAAAGGGCGGCAAGTCCGGCCACTACCTCGCCGACTATTAAGGATCGCACCATGGCGCTGATGCCGGTCGCTGACGCCTACGCCACCGTTCTCAAGGACGCAGCGGCACTTCCTGAAGAAACGGCCGCGCTCAACGATGCGTTTCATCGCACGCTCGCACGCGATGTTGCAGCCCTGCGCACCCAGCCGCCTGCGGCAATGTCCGCTATGGACGGATACGCCGTGCGCGCAGCCGATGCTGTGCTCGGCGCACGGCTGACAGTGATCGGCGAAGTTGCCGCCGGGCGGCCGTTCGACCGTGACATCGGCGCTGGACAAGCGGCACGTATTTTCACCGGCGGCGTCGTGCCGGATGGTGCTGATGCGGTCGTCATTCAGGAAGACGCCACGCGCGACGGCGACATCGTAATCGTCAATGAAGCCATCGCGCCGGGAAAGAACATTCGCCCGGCTGGCATCGACTTCAAGGAAGGCGATGTGCTGCTGCCGCGCGGCTTGCTCCTGAACGATCGCGCGCTGGCGCTGGCGGCAGGCATGAACCATCCAAGGCTGACCGTGCATCGGCGTCCCAAGGTTGCGATCCTTGCGACCGGCGACGAACTGGTGGCGCCAGGGACAACACCTGCCCCCGGTCAGATCGTCTACAGCAACGTGTTCGCGCTGGCCGCGCTGGCGCGCAGCGAAGGCGCCGAGGTGATCGACCTTGGGGTTGCACGCGACACCATGGAATCCACCTCCGGCGGCATCCGGCGCGCACGCGATCTCGGCGCGGATATTCTTCTGACCACCGGCGGCGCATCGGTCGGCGATCACGATCTGGTTCAGGCGGCGCTGAAAGCCGAAGGCGTCGATATGGCGTTCTGGAAAATCGCACTGCGCCCCGGCAAGCCGATGATGAACGGACGATTGGGCGCGATGCGCGTGCTTGGACTGCCGGGAAATCCGGTGTCGTCCTACATCTGCGCGTTCCTGTTTCTGGTGCCGCTGATCCGCGCACTGTCGGGGCGCACGCAAATCGACCATGCCTTTGAACGCGCCGTGCTCGGGCGCGATCTGCCTGCCAACGACCAGCGTCAGGATTATCTGCGGGCCCGGCTCGCGACCAGCGGCGATGGCGTGCCTGTCGCGACCTCGGTGGGCGCCCAGGACAGTTCACTGGTGGCTAGTCTGGCAGCGGCCGATGCGTTGATTATCCGGCCGCCCTTTGCGCCTGCGGCTCCCGCAGGCTCTCCCTGCTCGATCGTCCGGCTTCCCGGCTGATTTTCCTGCCCGCGTGTACACCTGAAATTAAAGGGTTGCGGAACACATATGGAACATATAGTGTTCGTTCATGATTTGTTTCGAGTGACTCGCAACTCCTGAGTGTCCCCCAACCTTCTTTAATGTGGGACTCCCGGCAGGCGCGGCCTCGGTTCAAAGCGCCAGATTCTGGGATCGGGGACCACGTCACATGCTGACACGCAAACAATACGAGCTTCTGCGCTTCATCAACGAGCGCCTCAAAGAGGCTGGCGTTCCACCCTCCTTCGACGAAATGAAGGACGCGCTGGACCTGCGTTCCAAGTCCGGCATCCACCGGCTCATAACGGCGCTCGAAGAGCGCGGCTTCATCCGCAGGCTGGCCAATCGTGCCCGCGCCATTGAAGTCATCAAGCTTCCTGAACTCGGCGCCAATCCCGGCGGCGGCCGTCGCGGCTTCACCCCCAGCGTGATCGAGGGCAATCTCGGCAAGGTCCGTGCAAGCACCTCGTCCGATCCCGACGAGAATGTGAGCTATCCCGTTTCCGTGCCAGTGATGGGCCGGATCGCGGCGGGTACGCCGATCGAGGCGCTGCAAACCCGCAGCCATACCATCAGCGTGCCGCCCGACATGCTCGGGTCCGGTGAACATTACGCCCTTGAGGTGCGCGGCGATTCCATGATGGAAGCCGGCATTCTCGACGGCGACACCGTGCTGATCCAGCGCAACGAAAGCGCCGACACCGGCGACATCGTGGTGGCGCTGATCGACGAGGAAGAAGCCACATTGAAGCGTTTCCGGCGGCGCGGCGCGTCCATCGCGCTGGAGCCTGCCAACGCCGCTTACGAGGTTCGCATTCTGCCGCCCAACCGCGTGCGAATTCAGGGCAAGCTGATCGGGCTGGTCCGCAAGTACTGAGCGCGAGAGCCTCAATCGTCCGGCTGGAGATTGTTCTCCGCCGGCGTCGCATCGACTGGCTGCGCCGGGCGACTGGGTCGGCCTGTTTGTCTCTCCGGCTCATTCTCAACGCTTGCCGGTGACCACGGACGATCCACGCCGCGCGGCCGGATCGCCGTGATCGCATAACCGTCGGCGGTACGGCGCAGCGCCAGCGTCCCTCGCCTGCGCAGCATCTCCCGATCCAGCACCAGCGCCGCGCAATCGTCGGGCGGCTGCCGCAAGGTCACGATCACCGAGGCTCGCGCGCAATCGTCCGCGAAGGCTTCGGGCTTCAGCGTCAGCGCAATCGTAGCACCGTCCGCCGCCTGCACCACGCAACCGGACGCGTCGCATGAGACGCCATCGTTGAGTGACGCATCGGTCGCCTTGCGCATGTCGGCGTCGGATGCGAGCCATTCGCGCGGCAGGAACGCATCTTTGCCGGTACGCATCAGCCGCAACCGTCCGTCTTTTCCGCGAACCCCGACAGTATGTCCGTCTCCGGCCACCAGCATGTCCGGCTGCGGCGTTGCCAGCGCCCAGACGGTCGCCAGCGCGATCAGCCCCGCGCCCGCCCAGCGCAATGGCGTTCGCAGCAAGCCCAGCGCGATGATGCCCGCGCTCATCGCCGCCAGCGGCCCGCTGCCGAATGACGCGATCTGACCGATGGCCCCCGGAAGTGCCGCGACCCATTGCGACACCGCGATCATCCAGCCGATGCCGACATCCATCAGCCGCCAGAACACGCCGTCGAACCCGAACGGCATGGCGAGCAGTCCCAGCAACCCGGCGGGCATCACCAGCGCGGACACCACCGGCATCGCCGCGAGATTGGCCAGCACCCCGTAAGGCGTGATGCGATGAAAATGGAATGTCGCATACGGCATCGTCG
>CALRLJ020000113.1:0-9746 GCA_943368635.1 Sediminibacterium ginsengisoli
CTACAACCCCGCGCGCATGACGTTCGTAGCTTTGCCTCGCAGCTGATTGCTACAATTGCGCCTGTTAGGGTTAAGCGCCAACTGTCGTGGACACCGCGTAACGCCACGGTAGTCTCCCGCTATGGCCCGGTGGCGGAATGTCTACGCGGGGGCGCCGCAAACGCTTCATATCCTGGTTCAAGTCCAGGCTGGGCCTCCAATTTCCCCCGTCCGCGATCCAGCGGACCGTAAGTCCCGAAAACGGCCTGAAATTCGCAGTTGATCCCGGCTTTTAAGGTCTTTCACCGTCACGGAATCTGGTCTAAAGACACCCCGCGCGCGCGGATAACCCCAAGCGCCGGGTTCAAAGGACGCGCGGACGCGCGCCCTTTTTTTATGCCCAATTTCCTGCCGTGAGACTTAATGCCTAAAAGAACCGACATCTCGACGATCCTCATCATCGGCGCTGGCCCCATCGTGATCGGCCAGGCCTGCGAATTCGATTATTCCGGCACCCAGGCCGTGAAGACGCTGCGCGAAGAGGGCTATCGCATCGTTCTGGTCAATTCCAATCCGGCCACCATCATGACTGACCCGGAACTGGCGGACGCGACCTATATCGAGCCGATCACGCCGGAAATCGTCGCCAAGATCATCGAGAAGGAACGCCACGTTATTCCGGGCGGCTTCGCACTGCTGCCGACCATGGGCGGCCAGACCGCGCTGAACTGTGCGCTGTCGCTGCGCCGTCAGGGAACGCTGGAAAAATTCGACGTCGAGATGATCGGCGCTACGGCCGACGCCATCGACAAGGCCGAAGACCGCCAGCTTTTCCGCGAGGCGATGACCAAGATCGGGCTCGAGACGCCGAAGTCGCGGCTCGCCAACGCATCCGACCTGAAAAAGCAGTATCGCGACGAATATCAGGCCCAGAAGGAAAAGCTCTCCGGCGACGCGCTTGCCGAGCACGAGCGCCAGTGGGTGCTGCATGAGGGCGACCGGCGCAAACGCTATCAGGAGCACGCGCTCGGCCGCGCGCTGATGGCGCTTTCGGAAATCGGCCTGCCTGCGATCATCCGCCCGTCGTTCACCATGGGCGGCACCGGCGGCGGCATCGCTTATAATCGCGAGGAATTTCTCGACATCATCGAGCGCGGCCTCGATGCCTCGCCGACCAACGAAGTGCTGATCGAAGAATCGGTGCTTGGCTGGAAAGAATTCGAGATGGAGGTTGTCCGCGACAAGAAGGACAACTGCATCATCGTCTGCTCGATCGAGAACCTCGATCCGATGGGCGTGCATACCGGCGATTCCATCACCGTTGCCCCTGCTCTCACGCTCACCGACAAAGAATACCAGATCATGCGCGACGCCTCGCTGGCGGTGCTGCGCGAGATCGGCGTCGAGACCGGCGGATCGAACGTGCAGTTCGGCGTCAATCCGGCGGACGGCCGCATGGTTGTCATTGAGATGAATCCGCGCGTGTCGCGCTCGTCGGCATTGGCCTCGAAAGCCACCGGCTTCCCGATCGCCAAGGTCGCTGCGAAACTCGCGGTCGGCTACACGCTCGATGAAATCGCCAACGACATTACCGGCGGCGCGACACCGGCGTCGTTCGAGCCGACCATCGACTACGTCGTCACCAAGATTCCAAGATTTGCTTTTGAAAAATTCCCCGGCGCCAGCCGAACCCTGACCACATCGATGAAATCGGTCGGCGAAGTGATGGCGATCGGCCGCACCTTTCAGGAGTCCCTGCAGAAGGCGCTGCGCGGGCTTGAAACCGGCCTCACCGGTCTGGACGAAATCGAAATCGAAGGACTCGGCCAGAGCGACGACAAGAACGCCGTGCGCGCAGCGCTCGGCACGCCAACGCCCGACCGGCTGTTGCAGGTCGCGCAGGCGATGCGGCTTGGCTGGACCAACGAGGAGATATTCACCTCGTGCAAGATCGATCCGTGGTTCCTCGCCGAGATGCGCGGCATCGTCGAGATGGAAGCCAAGGTCAAGCAGCACGGCCTGCCGGGCAACGCCCACAGCATGCGCACGCTGAAAGCCATGGGCTTCTCCGACGCTCGCCTTGCGGTGCTCGCCGGCAAGACCGAAGCCGAGGTGAAGTCGCTGCGGCGGACCATGAACGTGCGTCCGGTGTTCAAGCGCATCGACACCTGCGCCGCCGAATTCGCCTCGCCGACCGCCTATATGTACTCGACCTATGAAGCGCCGTTCGCGGGCGCGATGGCCGACGAGAGCGCGCCGTCCGACAAGAACAAGGTCATCATTCTCGGCGGCGGCCCCAACCGGATCGGCCAGGGCATCGAATTCGATTACTGCTGCTGCCATGCGTGCTTCGCGCTGCATGACGCCGGTTACGAGACCATCATGGTCAACTGCAATCCGGAAACGGTCTCGACCGACTACGACACCGCGGACCGGCTTTACTTCGAGCCGCTGACGGCCGAGGACGTTCTTGAAATTATCGATACCGAACGCACCAACGGCACGCTGCACGGTGTCATCGTGCAGTTCGGCGGCCAGACGCCGCTGAAGCTGGCGCGTGCGCTGGAAGAAGCCAATGTGCCGATCCTCGGCACCTCGCCGGACGCCATCGACCTTGCCGAAGACCGCGACCGCTTCAAGCGCGTGCTCGACAAGCTTCGCCTGAAGCAGCCCAAAAATGGAATCGCCTATTCGGTCGAGCAGGCGCGTCTCGTCGCCGCCGATCTCGGGCTTCCGCTTGTGGTGCGTCCCTCCTATGTGCTCGGCGGCCGCGCCATGCAGATCATCCGCGAGGAATTCCAACTCGGCGATTACCTGCTCGGCACGCTGCCTGAACTGGTCCCCGCCGACGTTAAGGCGCGCTATCCCAACGACAAGACCGGCCAGATCAACACGGTGCTCGGCAAGAATCCGCTGCTGTTCGACCGCTATCTGTCGGACGCCACGGAAGTCGACGTCGATTGCTTGTGCGACGGCAAGGATACCTTCGTCGTCGGCATCATGGAGCATATTGAGGAAGCTGGCATTCACTCCGGCGACTCGGCTTGCTCGCTGCCGCCGCATTCGCTCGATCCGGCGATGATCGCCGAACTCGAACGCCAGACCCGAGAACTCGCGCTCGGCCTCGATGTCGTCGGCCTGATGAACGTGCAATACGCCATCAAGGACGGCGATGTTTACGTGCTTGAGGTCAACCCGCGCGCGTCGCGCACCGTGCCGTTCGTCGCCAAGGTGGTCGGCATTCCGGTTGCGAAGATCGCAGCGCGCATCATGGCGGGCGAGAAGCTCGCAGACTTCAAGCTGAAGCCGCGCAAGCTCGGCCATGTCGGCGTCAAGGAATCGGTTTTCCCGTTCGCGCGCTTTCCCGGCGTCGACACCGTGCTCGGCCCGGAAATGAAATCCACCGGCGAGATCATGGGCATCGATCGCTCGTTCGCGGTTGCGTTCGCCAAGAGCCAGCTCGGCGGCGGCACGCGCGTGCCGCGCAAGGGCACGGTGTTTGTGTCGGTGCGCGAGAATGACAAAGCGCGCATTCTCGACGCCGTGAAGATGCTCGCTTCGCTTGGCTTCAAGGTGATCGCCACGTCAGGCACGCAGCGCTTTCTCGTCGAAAGCGGCGTACCCGCCGAGAAAATCAACAAGGTGCTGGAAGGCCGCCCGCATATCGTCGACGCCATCACCAATGGCGAGGTGCAACTCGTTTTCAATACCACCGAAGGGCCGCAGGCACTGGCTGACAGCCGTTCGTTGCGACGCGCTGCCCTCTTGCATAAAGTGCCGTATTACACCACTCTTTCGGGGGCATTGGCTGCCGCACAGGGCATCCGGGCCTATCTCGGCGGGGACCTCGAGGTTCGTACCCTGCAAGGTTACTTTTCCGATCTCTAAATCGTTAAGCCGGCGGCCAGCGCCGGCATCGTAAAAGTGGAAATGCGGCGGGAACCGCCCGGCCGCAATGATGTTCTCTTTCGTTCCCCGACGGCGGCCAGAGGCCGGCGGGATCAATCAAAATGTTTCGTGCACGCAGCAAGCTTTCGCCGCACGAGATTCAAGGACGACGACGACATGGTTGAAAAGGTACCGATGACCCAAGGCGGATACGATGCCCTGGGAGTGGAATTGAAGCAGCGCCAGTCGGTGGATCGCCCGCGCATCATCGAGCAGATTGCCGAAGCGCGTTCGCATGGCGACTTGTCGGAAAACGCCGAGTATCATGCCGCGAAGGAAGCGCAGTCGCATAACGAGGGCCGCATCGCCGAGCTCGAGGATAAACTTGCGCGCGCCGAAATCATCGACGTCTCGAAACTGTCCGGTGACACCATCATGTTCGGCGCGACCGTGACGCTGGTCGACGAGGACACCGAGAAGAAAGCCGTCTGGCAGATCGTCGGCGAGCCCGAGGCCGACGCCAAGAAGGGCCGCATCTCGATCACCTCGCCACTGGCGCGTGCGCTGATCGGCAAGAAGAAGGGCTCCTCGGTGGAGGTCGTCGCACCCGGCGGCGCAAAAGCCTACGAGATCACCAAGGTGGACTGGAAATAAGCCCGCGCCAGCATCGCATTTCAAGAAAATGGCCGGGATTTCCCGGCTATTTTTGCGAGGATTTGCGGTAGTATCCCGGCGACGCTCCCGTCGCGGCAACGAGGAACATGATGCGGCGTTCTCATGTAACGATAGCGATGCTGTTGGCACTTCTGGCCGCTGCCGGCGCGCAAGCCGCCGAGATCGACATTCCACCGCTTGCCAAGTCGAAAGAGCTGTCGGTTTACGTCAACCAGCCGAACTGCATGAGCTGGACCGACGCGTGTGTGAACTGTACGCGCGGAGCGGATGGCAAAGCACCCACCTGCTCCAACATCGGTTTTGCCTGTCAGCCCAAAGCCATCCGCTGTATCGGCACGGACATTCCGCAAGGCGAACCGCAGAAAAAGTAACCGGACCGGTTTCCGTCAGGAAACCAGGGCACATGCGCAACACTGCCGCCTGAGAATTATTCCAGACCGTCCCACGAAATCGTCATCGATTCCGCACCGCTCCAATCTTCCGTTTGTTAGGTTAGCGCGATAACAAATTGTGTGGAATCAAACAGGGGGAGTTTTCCATGGACTTCAAATTTCTTGCGCCGTACCGGCCGCAGCTTCTCAGCTTGCTGCGCATTATCACCGGCCTGCTGCTGTTTCAGTACGGCATCGCTAAACTGTTCAAGTTTCCAGTGCTGCCATACTTCGCCAACATCCCGCCGCTGATCGTCGCTGCCGGCACCATCGAGCTTATTCTCGGCGCGCTGCTCATGATCGGCCTGTTCACGCGGCTGACCGCTTTTATTCTCTCCGGTCAGATGGCGTTCGCCTACTTCCTCGGCCACATGATGAAGAGCGGCACGCCGGTGTGGCACCCGCTGAACAATGGCGGCACCGCAGCGATCCTGTTCTGCTTCGTCTGCCTTTATCTGGCGAGCGCCGGTGCCGGTCCATGGAGCGTCGACGCTTCGCGCGGCAAGACCTGATCGCTCCAGCCGTCAGGAGATGATTTTCATCATGTCCTGAGAAAGAACACGACGGTCAAAACCGCGCCGACGGCTACAACCGCGGCGCGGATTATTTTTTCCGGAACCCGGCGTGCAACGATGACGCCGTAGTATCCGCCGAACACGGATGCGCCGATGGTCACCAGCGCCTGCGGCCAGTGCACCAGGCCGCCTGCGATCAGCAATGCCGCCGACATGATCTGAATCAGGAACGCGACAAGCAGCTTCGTCGCATTGGCCTTGTGAAAATTTCCGCTCTCGAGGATGGCCAACGCCGCGAGCATCATGATGCCCGTGCCGGCTCCGAAAAATCCGCCATAGACCGCCACCACCATCATCAGCGCATAGGCGGAGACACGTGCGCCTGCATGCTGTCCGCGCGACCAGGGTTCGACAAAGGTGCGGATCTGGTTGCTGAACGCAAACAACAAGGTGGCCAGCAACAGCAGCCACGGCACCAGCGGACGAAAGCCGCCGTCGCCGATCCAGATCAATAAAAGTGCGCCCGCGCCTCCCCCGATCAATCCGATGATCGCGAATGGGATCATCTCGCGGAAATAGCTGCGGACTTCGGAGCGATAGGCCGCGACGCTGGAAAGATTGCTGGGCGTCAAAGCCACAGCGCTGGTTGCGTTGGCATCGAGCGTCGGCAGCCCGCAGGCGACAAGGGCAGCAAATGTAATGAAGGTGCCGCCACCGGCAACAGCATTGACGGTCCCGGCGGCGAATCCCGCCAGGGCCAGCACAACGATCTGGAATAGAGTCACGTCAGCCCCTTCACGCATGTGGGCGCGAGGGAAGCGCCCGGCAGGCAGCTTTTAGAGGCTCGCGTTACGATGGCAAATGGCTCAAGCCGGTGAGGCCCCATGCGGAAACGCAGCCGCTGCCGGACAGTTCAGCCCTGCGCGACTTTCAGCTCAAGCGGCACGTCCGGCGCGTCCTTGGAATTGTGCAGCACCAGCGAGGTTCGCACGTTGCGGACATGCGGAGCGGCGGTGAGGTGCGAGACGAAGTTCTGAAATGTCGCCATATCCGGCGCGACGCATTTGAGAATGAAGTCGATCTCGCCGGACAGCATCCAGCATTCACGCACCAGCGGCTGGTGACGCACGAACTCCTCGAATGCGCGCAAATCGGCATCGGCCTGGCTCGACAGATGCACCGACGCAAACACCGTGACGTCGAAGCCGAGCGACGACGGGTTCAGCAGCCCGCGATAGCCGAGGATATAACCCTCTTCTTCCAGCGTCCGGACCCGGCGCAGGCACGGCGGCGGCGAAATGCCGACCCGTTTGGCCAGTTCCACGTTGGTGATCCGGCCATCTGCCTGAATCTCGCTTAGAATTTTCAGATCGATTTCGTCGGGGCTTTTTGACACGGACATCCAATCCCTGGCGGCCGGATCGGTCCGGCCCGTTTTCGAGACTGTTCTAGCTATCGGCTGCGCTTCGCGCAATTTTATTTCGCCAAGACGCTATGTCATGGCTAGCTGGGGAAAATTTCATGATAGGGGTTGCATATCTTGCATAGCTCGCAGGATGGCCTACATTCGGAACATGCACTTTTGACAGCCCAGCGATGCCTTTGCGGGCATTTCCCGCCTCTTCGCTGACCACCCCATGCAACAACACTACCGAAGGTCGCGTTATGGCCGCTCCCATTCATGCCAAGGTCGTTATTATCGGGTCCGGACCCGCAGGCTACACGGCGGCGATCTACGCCGCCCGTGCCATGCTTGAGCCCGTGCTGATCCAGGGCATCCAGCCCGGCGGCCAGCTCACCATCACCACCGACGTCGAGAACTATCCGGGATTTGCCGATGTCATCCAGGGCCCCTGGCTGATGGTGCAGATGGAGAAGCAGGCGGCGCATGTCGGCACCAAGATCGTCACCGATCACGTCAACAAGCTCGAACTCGGCCAGCGCCCGTTCCGCATCACCACCGACAGCGGCGACATCTATCTGGCGGACGCGGTGATCCTCTCCACCGGCGCGCAGGCGCGCTGGCTCGGCATTCCCTCGGAAGAGAAGTTCAAGGGCTTCGGCGTGTCAGCCTGCGCCACCTGCGACGGCTTCTTCTACCGCAACAAGGACGTGTTCGTGATCGGCGGCGGCAATACCGCCGTGGAAGAAGCGTTGTTCCTGACCAACTTCGCCTCGAAGGTGACGCTGGTTCATCGCCGCGACAGCCTTCGCGCCGAGCGCATCCTGCAGGATCGCCTGTTCAAGCACCCCAAGATCAGCGTGATCTGGGACAGCGAGATCGACGAAATTCGCGGTTCGGAGAATCCGTCCAAAGTCACCCATGTCCGCCTGAAGAATCTCAAGAGCGGCGCGGTCACCGAGCACTCAGCCGACGGCGTCTTTATCGCCATCGGCCATGCACCGGCCACCGAACTCGTCACCGGCCAGCTGAAACTGAAATCCTCCGGCTATGTCGAGATCGCCCCGCATTCGACGGCGACCTCGGTGCCCGGTGTCTTCGCCGCAGGCGACGTCGCGGACGAAACCTATCGCCAGGCCGTCACGGCTGCGGGCCTGGGCTGCATGGCAGCGCTGGAAGCCGAACGATTTCTGGCTCACAGCGCGACCGAACGCGCAGCGGCGGAGTAACCATGCCACGAACACGCGATGGATTAAGCGATATGGATTGGGACAAGCTGAAGGTCTTTCATGCGGCTGCGGAAGCGGGAAGCTTCACCCATGCGGGCGAGCAGCTCGGGCTGTCGCAGTCGGCGGTCTCCCGTCAGGTCAGCGCGCTGGAGCAGGAGCTCTCGGTCTCGCTGTTTCATCGCCACGCACGCGGCCTGATCCTCACCGAACAGGGCGACCTGCTGTTTCGCACCGCGCATGATGTCTTCATGCAATTGCAGGCCGCGCGCGCCAAGCTCACCGACAGCCGCGAGCGGCCGAGCGGCGACCTCAAGGTCACCACGACCCCCGGCGTCGGCATCAACTGGCTGATTCCGCGGCTGGGCGAATTCACCGCACTTTATCCCGACATCCGCATCTCCCTGATCGTCACCGACGAGGAACTCGACCTGTCGATGCGCGAAGCCGATGTGGCGATCCGCACCCGCAAGCCGACCCAGCCGGACCTGATCCAGCGCAAGCTGTTCTCGATGGGCTTCCATGCCTATTGCTCGCCGGAATACGTCAAGCGCCACGGCACGCCGCGCACGCTGGACGAACTGGACGCGCACCGCATCATCGTCCTCAGCGACATGAACGTGCCGCAGCACCTGCAAAACCGGAACTGGCTGGTGGAAGCCAACCGCAACGGCTCCGGCCCGCGCGACGCCGTGTTCAAGGTCAATAATATTCTGGGCCTGGTGCGCGCCTGCCAGCAGGGCCTCGGCATCGCGGCACTGCCGGACTACCTCGTCGAGGACAACAACCGGCTGGTGCAGCTGTTCAGCGAGGCCGACTCGATTCAATTGGATACATATTTTGTTTATCCCGAAGAATTGAAGTCGGTGGCACGCGTGCAGGTTTTCCGTGATTTTATCGTGAGTAAGGCGCAGCGCTGGCCCTCATAGTCACGGTTCAAACGCACGTTTGAGGCCGCATCCTGAGCATGACTGACATACCGGGATCGGCGTTGTCCGAAGGGTAAATCGAGGCCCATACTCTCCTCACACTGAATGAGCGTTCTGCGCACTGTCCCCCTCCTCCAGCGGAACGCGCGTTCGGTTATCCCTCTTGGAAGGTGATTGTGTCGGCCTCACGTGGCCAAAAACTAAACAGGCCGGGCTCTTTAGCCCGGCCTTTTTTCTGCGCGATACGCTGGACAAAGCTTTCTGCGGACGGAATTCCCTAAGTATGCAGCTTTGCGCGCGCCAACCGCAGTGCATTGCCGATGACGCTGACCGACGACAGCGCCATGGCCGCAGCCCCCACCATCGGCGATAGCAGAATTCCGAACACCGGATAAAGCACGCCCGCCGCGACCGGAATGCCCGCCGCGTTATAGAGAAACGCGAATACGAGATTCTGGCGGATGTTACGCATTGTCGCACCCGACAGCAGCCTTGCCTCCACAAGCCCGATGAGATCGCCGCGCAGCAGCGTGATGCCGGCGCTCTCGATCGCCACATCGGTGCCGCTGCCCATGGCGATGCCCACATCGGCGGCTGCAAGCGCCGGCGCATCGTTGATGCCGTCACCGGCCATGGCCACCACCCGGCCTTCGCTGCGCAATCGCGACACAACGTCACCCTTGCGCTCGGGCAGAACGTCG
>CALRLJ020000114.1:0-9732 GCA_943368635.1 Sediminibacterium ginsengisoli
TGCCGTCTACCAGCTTCAGAACCTTGTAGATGTCGTTGGTCAGGCGATGATCGTCGTCGATCTTGATTTCCTGGAAGCGGCCCTTGAGGCCGGAATTGTAGAAGTTCGCGGCGTTGGTGGATACTTCCGAACCGAACAGATCCAGCGACAGCGAGTAATGCAGGTTCATCTTCTTCTGCATGGTCGGCAGGTCGATGACGCCGAGGGCGCGAACCTTCTCGATTTCGTTAGGGTCTTCGATGCCGGCCTCTTTCATGGCGTCGCAGGTGCGCTGGAGAACCCGGCTCACTCCCGTCTCGCCGACGAACATGTGATGAGCTTCTTCCGTCAGCATGAAGCGGCAGGTGCGCGACAGCGGATCGAAGCCGGACTGAGCGAGACTCTCCAACTGCATCTTGCCGTCGCGGTCGGTGAAGAAAGTGAACATGAAGAATGACAGCCAGTCGGGCGTTGCTTCGTTAAATGCACCAAGCATGCGCGGCGCGTCCTCGTCGCCGGAGCGGCGACGCAGCAAATCGTCGGCCTCCTCGCGGCCGTCGCGGCCGAAATACTTCTGCAGCAGATAAACCATCGCCCAGAGATGACGGCCTTCCTCGACGTTGACCTGAAACAGGTTGCGCATATCGTAAAGCGACGGCGCTGTTTTTCCGAGGAAGCGCTGTTGCTCGACCGACGCCGGCTCGGTGTCGCCCTGAATCACGACCAGACGGCGCAACATCGCGCGATATTCGCCGGGCACTTCCTGCCACGCCTTCTCGCCCTTGTGCTGACCGAAATTCACCTGACGCTGCTCGTCCTGCGGCGCGAGCAACACACCCCAGCGATACTCCGGCATGCGGACGTAATCGAACTTGGCCCAGCCCTTCGGGTCGACGCTGATCGCGGTGCGTAAGTAAACCAGCGATTCCTGAAAGCCTTCCGGTCCCATGTCGTTCCACCAGTCAAGATAACCCGGATGCCAACCCTCCAGCGCCTTCAGCACCTGCCGGTCCTCGGCGAGATTGACGTTGTTCGGGATCTTGGTGGTGTAGTCGACGTTCATGATGTTCATGGCCAGTCTCCGTCCTATTTTCTCGTCATTGCGAAGAGCAAAGCGACGAAGCAATCCAATTTCTTTTCGTAGCTCTGGATTGCTTCGCTTCGCTCGCAATGACGGCGATTCAAATTCCTCAAACCCGCGTCATGTCGAACTGCGCCCGCTCGCCGGTGCCGTAGCGTTGCAGCGCGCCGTTCTCTCCGACCGCATTCGGCCGCTGGAAGATCCAGTTCTGCCACGCAGTCAGGCGCGAAAAGATTTTCGATTCCATGGTCTCCGGCCCGGCAAAGCGTAAATTCGCCTCCATGCCGGTGAGACTGTCCGGCGAGAAGCTGCCGCGCTCCTCGAAAAACACACGCACCTCGTCGTCCCAGTCGATGTCATCGAGCGCGAACGTCACAAGGCCCAGCTCCTCGGCGGTCTCGGCGTCGAGTGCCTCGCCGATCTTTGCTTTCGCAGTATCAACGTCGGACGGATCCGCCTGAAACCGCGATTCCAGCCGCGTCAAACCGTGACTCATCGGATATGGACCGAAGTTCGCGGACGAGAGAACGATTTCGGCAGGCGCGCGGTTATCACCCTGCTTCTCGCCGATCAGCATGTAAGAACGGTCGGCTGCGAACACGAGTTCGGCCAGTGTGCCGACGAAGCACGAACCCGGCTCGACCAGCGTCACCAGCGTGCGCGAGGTCACATCGATGCGCTTGAGCACGCGCTTCCAGTAATGCGTGATCTCGTTGACCAGCCAGTTCGTCTTGTTGGCCCCAAGGAACTCATCATAGGCCAGCACGCGTGCGCGTTCGCCGTGCGACTTGAACACGAACATCGCTGTTTCAAGCTCGTTGATGCGCAGATGCAGGATGGCATCGTCCAGTTCGCGCGCCACCTGCAACGGCCAGAAGTCCGCACCCTGCGCCGTCATGCCTGCGACGTCGGCGGGCGGATCGTTTTCCGGCGCCTTGATCGTGATGGTGGCGATGCGTCCGGTGCGGTTGAGGTCGACGCTGACATACCCGTAGCGGATGCCGTCGTCAGTCATCGTGCGGTTGATAGGCTTGAGCGCGATGCCATCACCTTCGCCCGCGCGCTTCGACTTGCCGGCGAATTCCTTGGCGCGGTCGGCGACCTTGGCTTCAAGTTTCGAGTTGGACACGATTTCATCCACCAGCCGCCACTGCACGGCGCGCTTGCCCTTGATGCCTTCCTCGATGGTGCAGAAGAAATCTGCGTGATCGCGGCGCACCTTGCGCTTGTCGACCACGCGCGTCAGTCCGCCGGTGCCGGGCAGCACTGCGAGCAGCGGCACTTCAGGAAGCGCCACGGCAGCCGCGCCATCGTCGGCCATGATGATGTGATCGGCGGCGAGCGCCAGCTCGTAACCGCCGCCGGCGGCGGTGCCGTTGACCACGCAGATGAACCGTTGGCCGGAATTCTCCGACGAATCCTCGATGCCGTTGCGCGTTTCGTTGGTGAACTTGCAGAAGTTCACTTTGTGCGCGTGGGTCGAACCCGCGAGCATGCGGATGTTGGCGCCGGCGCAGAACACGCGGTTCTTGCCCGAGCGCATCAGCACCACCTTCACCTGCGGATGCTCGAAGCGCAGCCGCTGCACGGCGTCCGCCAGCTCGATGTCCACGCCGAGGTCGTAGGAATTCAGCTTGAGCAGATAGCCTTCGAACAGGCCGCCGTTCTCATCGACGTCCATGGTCAGGGTGGCGACATCGCCAGCCACGTCGATCTTCCAGTGCCGGTACTTCGACGGCTCGGTCTGGAAGTCGATGAAGGTCGCGCTGTTGGCGAGTTTTCGGTCTGCTTGGGCCATAGGCCACCCTCGTTTTCGGCTCAAATCTGAATTATAATGCACAATAGTGCGACTTACTACGCCTGTCCAGTTCTATAGTGCATTATTTTGCACTTTCTTGCCGTCAGGCGGCGCGCTCCAGGACGCCCTCGCCATGCAGCGACAACAGCCGATTGGCGAAATCCGCCGCCGCTTTCAGGGTCGCTTCTGGCGCTTCACGATGCGGGGAATGGCCCGCACCGGGAATGATCGTGGCGTCGGCCGGGCAGTAACATTCGGTCTGCGCGATCTCGATGTGGCGCTGGGTGCCGTACTGATCGTCCGCACCCTGAATGATTTCGACCGGCACGCGCACATAAGCCAAGGACTCGGAAATATCCCACTCACGGAATTTCGGATCGAGCCAGACATCGGCCCAGCCGTTGAACGCATTGTCGACGTCCTTGTGCCAGCGCGCGAGCTTCGGCTTGAGATCGCCGCTGTCGTAGCTCTGCCGGGTCTTCTCTATCGAGACGAGCCCGAAATCCTCGACCACGAAATGCGGTGCGATCAGCAACACGCCGCGCACGCGATGATCCTGAATGCCGCCCGCGTAAATCGTCGCGATCGACGCGCCGTCGGAATGACCGAGCAGCAGCCCGCGGCGAAAGCCGATGGCGTCGAGCACCTTCGGCAAGACCTCGAGCGCTTCGATCTCCATGAAGTTCAGCGGGCGCGGCAGTTTGGCCGGCGACGAATTGCCGTAACCCGCACGCGAATAGACGAATACGCCAGCACCTGTCGCGGCCTGCAGTTTCTCGGGAAAGTCGCCCCACAGTCCAACCGAACCGAGTCCTTCATGCAGCATCACGATGGTCGGTGCCTTGTCGGGCGCAGGCCCGATCATGCGATATTCAAGCTGCGCATCGCCGATTGTCAGCGCCCCGGAGGGTTGCAGTGTCACTGTCATCACCTTCTTATTGACTGCGTAGCTTGAAGCGCTGGATTTTTCCGGTCGCAGTTTTCGGCAAGGACTCCACCACCTCGATCCAGCGCGGATATTTCCACGGGCCGATCTTCTGCTTGACGTGCTCCTTCAGCGCGCCATTGAGATCGCTGACCGACGCGCCCTGCTTCAGCACCACGAACGCCTTCGGCTTCAGCAGGCCTTCGGAATCTTCCGCCGGCACCACGGCGGCTTCCGCCACCGAGGGATGAGTGATCAGCGCGCTCTCGACCTCGAACGGCGAGACCCAGATGCCTGACACCTTGAACATGTCGTCGGAGCGGCCGCAGTAGGTGTAACGGCCCTCAGAATCGCGGGTGTACTTGTCGCCAGTGCGGGTCCAGCCGCCCTCGAACGTTTGCCGGCTTTTGCTGCGCTGATTCCAGTAACCTTCGCCGGCCGACGGCGCATTGACGATCAACTCGCCGACTTCGCCGTCCGCCACATCCGCGCCCGCGTCATTCACAAGCCGCACCGCATAACCCGGCACAGGCTTGCCCGAAGTGCCGTACTTGATGTCGCCGGGTGCGTTGGACAGAAAGATATGCAGCAGTTCGGTGGAGCCGACGCCGTCGAGAATGTCGACGCCGAAACGCTGCTGCCAGCTTTGGCCCACCAGTTCAGGCAACGCCTCGCCAGCCGAGGTGCAAACCCGCAAGCGCTTGGTGCGCGGCTCGCTCTTGAACGCGTCGTCATTGAGCATCGCTGCGAACAGCGTCGGCACCCCGAAGAAAATGCTGGGATCGTGCTTGCGGATCAGCTCGAACATCACCTGCGGCGTCGGGCGCTCGGGATTGAGCACCGTCGTCGCCCCCACCGACATCGGAAAGGTCAG
The DNA here is from genome assembly GCA_943368635.1 of Sediminibacterium ginsengisoli. Classification (GTDB taxonomy): domain Bacteria; phylum Pseudomonadota; class Alphaproteobacteria; order Rhizobiales; family Xanthobacteraceae; genus Afipia. The sequence continues at coordinate 4,658 of CALRLJ020000114.1, forward strand.
CGCGTTGCCGAGGCCATAGGCAAAAAACAGTTTCGCCGCCGACAAGCCGACATCGTCTTCGCGAATGCCGAGAACTTGTCTGGCGTAGGTTTCCGCGGTGGCTTCGAGATTGGAATGCAGATGGCGCACGCCTTTCGGCATCCCGGTCGAGCCCGACGAATACAGCCAGAACGCCGGCTCGTCCGGATGAGTCGCGGCGGTCTGAAACTGATCGCTCTCTTTGGCGAGTTCGTCCTTGAACAGCAGATGGCCGTTGGCGGTCGCGCCGGACACCACGACATGCTCGAGATCCGGCAAGCGGCCGAGCACGTCCTTCACCACCGGCAGCAACGCTTCCGAAATGAACAATACCCGCGCGCGGCAATCCGCCAGTACATAGGCGTATTGCTCGGACGTCAGCAGGGTGTTGAGCGGCACCGGCACGATGCCGGCGCGGATGCTGCCCAAAAACACGATGGGGAAATCCACCGTGTCGAGCATCATCATCGCGACGCGTTCTTCACGCCGCACGCCGAGCCGCCGCAGCAAATTAGCAAGGCGGCGCGTCTGCACCTGCAACGCGCCATAGGTGATCTCGGCGGCCGGATCCTTGAATACAACCTTCGCGCCGCGGCCCTGCTCAACATTGCGGTCGAGCAGATAGGTCACGGCATTGTATCCGCCGGTTAAATCGCTCATGACTTCGATTCTGGGCCGATGCCCAGTCCACCCTTCGCCCGCACGCCGCTCTCCCGTCGATCAGTCTTTTAGAATTATAATTCATATAAAGTCACCGCATGAGCTTGCTGTCAACCTTTTCCGGCATTATGTTTCAGGTGCATTCACGAGTCGAAACGAGATGACCCCGCAGGTAGAACCGGAAAGCCAGTTCCTTGAGCAGCTTGGGCAGCGCGTCCGCACCATGCGCGCGCTGCGCGGCATGTCGCGCAAGGTGCTCGCCAAGGTGTCGGGAATTTCGGAGCGCTACATCGCGCAGCTCGAAAGCGGCAAGGGCAACGTCTCCATCGTGCTGCTGCGCCGGGTGTCGGCGGCGATGGGCGCGCATGTCGAGGATCTGATCCCGACCACGGATGCGACGCCGGACTGGCTGGTGATCCGCGACCTGATGCGCAACGCCACACCGCCGCAAATCGCGCAAGCCAAGGACATTCTTTCCGGCAACGGATCGCGGCACGGCAACACGTTCGCAGGCATCGCGCTGATCGGGTTGCGCGGCGCGGGCAAATCGACGCTCGGCAAAATGCTGGCGAAAAAGATCGGCTGGACCTTTGTCGAGCTGAACAAGGAGGTCGAACAGCAGAACGGGCTGTCGGTCGCCGAGATCATCGCGCTCTACGGACAGGAAGGTTTCCGCCGCATGGAGCAGACCGCACTGGCGCAACTGCTCGCGCGCAATGAACCGATCGTGCTGGCGACCGGCGGCGGCATCGTATCCGAGCCGGTGACGTTCGATCTGGTGCTGTCGTCGTTCTATACGGTGTGGCTGAAGGCTGCGCCCGAGGAACACATGGGACGTGTACGCAAGCAGGGCGATCTGCGGCCGATGGCAGACGACCGCTCCGCCATGCAGGAATTGCGCACCATCCTGATCAGCCGCGAGCCGCTATATGCGCGCGCCTCCGCGCAGGTCGATACCGCGGGACTGAATATCGAAGAAGCCGCAAAGCGCCTGGCCGACACCGTCGCGCCGGTGCTGGCGAAACAGTCGCCCGCGTTCACGCTGCGCGCCGTCGCCGTGCAATGAGCGCGGCTGTCGATATTATCGATACACCGTTGCAGACTCTGGCCGCGAAACCCGCACGCACGCTTGGCGACCTGCTCGCCGCGCGCGGGCTGGATGCAGCGAATATCGTCGCCATTCGCAACTCACTGCATGACGAGGATATGTCGAGCGACTTTCAGACTCTCGCCGACGTGATCGATGCGAATGCGCTGCCGATGCTCGACCGCATGCAGGACGGACCGCGCATCGCGCATGAGGCATTGGTGCTGTCGTTTGCCGGACTCGATGACGGACGCGCACGGCTGACAGGCTTTCGCCGGTTCCTGATGCGGCGCGAAGGCATCGTGCCGACGGATATTGTCTATGATTATGATGCAGCACACCTGCTGCATGCCTTCATCGCGCGCGCTGTAATGCCGGTGTTTTACGATGCATTCGATGAGACGGGGCTTGAAGATTTAGTCGGCACGCTTGTAGTACAATGGCCGCAGCCGCTGGAGCGGGACATTATTGAGGCCAGCGATGTGGGATTGATGATCGCCATATAGTCCAGATCGTCATTGCCGGGCTTGACCCGGCAATCCATCTTTTCCAAAAATTCTTTTGCGATGGATCACCGGGTCAAGCCCGGTGATGATGATTGCGTATAGAGGAAGCACCGCCGCTCCCTCACACTCCTAAGTGTTGCTCCAGCAGATCCTGCTTACCCGCCAGCACAGCCGGCGTGCCGTCGAACACCACAGTGCCTTTCGACAGCATCACCATGCGATCGGCGATCCTGGATAAGGAGCGAAAATCCTTGTCGACCACAATCGTCGCGACACCCTCGCTGCGGATGACGCCGAGCGTTTTCCAGATGTCTTTTGCGACGAGCGGCGCAAGGCCTTCGGTCGCCTCATCGATCAGGATCAAATCGGGATTGGTCATCAGCGCGCGGCCGATGGTCAGCATCTGCTGCTCGCCGCCGGACAATTGCTGGCCGCCGTTGGTGCGCCGCGCGTGCAATCGCGGAAACAGCTCGTAGATTTTTTCCAGCGTCCATACCCGGCGCCCATCGACGCCGGGCCGCGCGGCCATGATGAGATTTTCCACCACCGACAATGAACCGAACACGCCGCGGCCTTCCGGCACCAGCGCCACGCCCGCGCGTGCAATTGCTTCGGGTGCGGCCCGCATGATGTCGCGGCCATTGAGATGGATCAGCCCGCGCCGGTCAGCGACCAGCCCCATCAGCGAGCGCAACAACGTGGTCTTGCCCATGCCGTTGCGGCCGAGCAGCGCCACCTGTTCGCCGCGCGCAATGGAGAGACCGATGCCATGCAGCACCTGCCCTGCGCCGTAAAACGCCTCGAGCTTCTGCACATCGAGAAGAGCGCTCATGCCGCATCCTCCTCATTGCCGAGATAAGCGAGCCGCACAGCCGGATCGGTGCGAACATGCTGTGGCGAGCCGCTCGCGATCACGTGACCGTCCGCCATGACTGTGAGTCGGTCCGCCAGTTCGAACACCGCATCCATGTCGTGTTCGACCACCAGGACAGCGCGACCTTTCTTCAACGACGCAATCAGATCGACCACCTTGCGCGCTTCGGATTGTCCCATCCCCGCCAGCGGCTCGTCGAGCAGGATGATGCGCGGCTGCGTCGCCAGCACCATGGCGATCTCAAGCTGGCGCTGCTCGCCGTGAGACAGATGCGTCGCGGTGATCTGCGCGCGTGCCGACAGTCCCGCCTGCTCCAGCGCCTCGCTGGTGCGGCGATTGACGTCAGCGTCTGATGTGACGTTTCCGAACATTTTCAGCGGCGACACTGCATGGGCCTGCGCCGCCAGCCGCACGTTTTCCAATGCGGTGAACTGCGGAAAGATCGTGGTCTTCTGGTACGAGCGGCCCAATCCCGCACGCGCGCGACGATCCGGCGCAAACCGCGTGATGTCTTGAAATCCAGGATGATTTTGTCCGCCGAGCATGATTTCGCCCGCGCTCGACGTCAGATCGCCGGACAAGAGATTTATCAGCGTGGACTTGCCCGCGCCGTTCGGCCCGATCACCGCGTGGATCTCGCCGGTATGAACATCCAGCGAGACATCGGAGACAGCGGTGAGACCGCCGAAATGCTTTTTCAGCCCCACGGCGCGAAGCGCGACGTTTGCATCAGCCATGACCCGCCTCCGTCACAGCCTTCGTCTTCGGCGCGGATCGCGAGCCTTCGCTGGACGATCCCAGCACAAGTGTCAGCAGATCGCGGACGCCATTCGGCAGCATCAGCACGATCAGGATCACGGCCAGCCCTTCTGCGAGTTTCCAGTGTGCGGTGGTCGCCTTCAGCACTTCCTCAAGCCCGATCAGCACCAGCGCGCCGACCAGCGGACCCGCGACCGAACGCTGACCACCGATCAGCACCATCACCAGCACGGTGGCGGACAGATGCCAGCCGAGCATCTGCGGCGCGACGAAGCCGAACTGGGCTGCGGAAAAATATCCGGCTATGCCCGCAATCGCGCCCGAGATCACGAACGCCGTCAGCCGCACGCGAAACACCGGGAAACCGAGCGCTCGGGCGCGGCGCTCGTTGTCGCGCGCTGCTGCCAGCGCATGACCGAACGGCGAGCGCACCAGCATGGTGAGAAGCGCAATCACCGCGACCAGCACTGCGAGGGTGACGAAATAGTATGTCAGCGGCTTCTCGAGATCGAGCAGCGTGATGTTGCCGAGCATGATCGACGGCTTGTTGTAGATGAAAGCGCCGTCGGAACCGCCGGCAAACTTGCTGTCGTGAAACAGGAAGAACAGCATTTCTCCGAATGCCAGCGTCACCATGATGAAATAGATGCCGCGCGTGCGCAGTGCCAGCGCGCCGATGATTGCGGCGGCGGCGGCGGAAGCGGCGACTGCGAGCGGCAGCGTCCACCACAGCGAGGCCGGATCGTATTTCGGCGAGGCCAGCGCCAGCATATAGCCCGCGATACCAAAGAACGCGGCATGGCAGAGGCTCACCAGCCCGCCGTAGCCGACCACGAGATTGAGCGACATCGCCAGGATGCCCATAATCAGCGCCTTGCTGATGAACTGCACATAATAGGTCGGCGCGACAAACGGCAGCGCGACGGCCAGCGCCAGCAGAACGCCGGGCACCAGCCACACACGGGGATCGCGTTGCGCGCTCATGCTTTTCTCCGCATGATCTGATCCGAAAACCGGCTCCCACTTTTCGGGATCATGCTAAATTTCCCGCCGGCCGAGAATGCCGTTCGGCCGCCACAACAACACTGCCGCCATCAGCACGTAAATCAGCACACTCGACACGCTGGGGAAGAACACCTTGCCGAACGTGTCCGTCAGCCCGATCAGCAGC